>NZ_DCXA01000015.1:13770-16266 GCF_002328915.1 Aquabacterium sp. UBA2148 | reverse complement strand
CCCGCCCCTGCGTGCAGGCGGGCTGGGTCGAAGCCGATCGGCAAGTGGGTCAGACCGGCAAAACGGTTCGCCCCAAGCTCTACATCGCCGCCGGCATCAGCGGCGCCATCCAGCACCGCGTGGGCATGGAGTCGTCAGACGTCATCGTCGCCATCAACACCGATGCGAACGCACCGATCTTCGACTTCGCCCACCACGGCATCGTCGGCAACGCCATGCAGGTGCTGCCCGCGCTGACCCAGGCCTTCCAGGCCCACCTCGACCAGCGCATCCGCAAGGTCGCCTGACCTCGCCTACACAGCAGGAGCAAGACCATGAAAGCCAATCAGAAGTTCGACGCCATCGTTGTGGGCGCTGGCCCCTCGGGCAACGCCGCCGCCTACACCATGGCCAAGGCCGGCCTGAAGGTGCTGCAGATCGAGCGTGGTGAGTACCCCGGCAGCAAGAACGTGCAAGGCGCCATCCTCTATGCCGACGCGCTCGAACGCATCATCCCCGACTTCCGCGACGACGCGCCGCTGGAGCGCCACATCATCGAGCAACGCATGTGGGTGCTCGACGACGCCAGCTTCGTGGGCAGCCACTTCCGCAGCGAGGACTACAACAAGCCGCCCTACAACCGCTACACCATCATCCGCGCGCAGTTCGACAAGTGGTTCAGCTCGAAGGTGCGCGAAGCCGGCGCCCTGCTGATCTGCGAGACCACGGTCCAGAACCTGATCATGGACGGCGACAAAGTGGTGGGCGTGCGCTGCGACCGCGAAGCGGGCGACGTGTTCGCCGACGTGGTGGTGCTCGCCGATGGCGTCAACAGCACGCTGGCGCGCAAGGCGGGCTTTCACCCCGAGATCAAGTCCAGCAACGTCGCGCTGGCCGTCAAGGAAATCCTCTTCATGCCCGAAGAGCTGATCCAGCAGCGCTTCAACATCAAGGACGAAGAAGGCGTTGTCATCGAAATGGTGGGCAAGATCACCGACGGCATGATGGGCACGGGCTTCCTCTACACCAACAAGGACTCGCTCACCATCGGCATCGGCTGCATGCTCTCGGACTTCAAGAAGAACGAAAACAAGACCTCGCCTTACCAGCTGCTGGAGAACCTCAAGCGCCACCCATCCGTGGCACCGCTGATCGAAGGCGGAGAGATGAAAGAGTACTGCGCTCACCTGATCCCCGAAGGCGGCTTCTTTGCCGTCCCCAAGGTGCATGGCAACGGCTGGATGATCGTCGGTGACTCGGGTGGCTTCGTCAACGCCGTGCACCGCGAGGGCTCCAACCTGGCCATGACCACCGGCCGCCTGGCTGCGGAGACCGTGATCAACGCCAAGGCCGCCGGCAAGACGCTCAACGAAGCCACGCTCAAGGCCTACCAGAAGGCGCTTGACGAATCCTTCGTGATGAAGGACCTCAAGAAGTACCGCGACATGCCCAAGGTCTTCCACGAGAACCCGCAGTTCTTCACCACCTACCCCGAGCTGCTCAACAAGGCGGCGCGCACCATGGTCACGGTCGACAACGTCGACAAGAAGACCAAGGAGCGCGAGGTGTTCTCGAGCTTCCGGACGGCGCGCAGCTTCACCGGCCTGGTGGGCGACGCCTTCAAGCTCTGGCGCGCTTTCCGCTGATCCGCGCTGATCCGCGCTGCCCCCAACCTGACGACGACACGACAGGAGCCCTCGACATGACCCCCATCTCCGTCAACGTGGAAGACAAGCTCTTTCAAAACCGCTACAAGGTCGACGCCGGCCGCCCTCACATCCAGATCAAGGATGCCGGGGTCTGCCGCAGCACCGGCCAGGACCGCAGCTGCACCTTCGTGTGCCCGGCCAGTTGCTACACGGCCGAAGGCAATGGTTCTGTGACCCTCATCACCGATGGCTGCCTGGAATGTGGCAGCTGCCGGATCATCTGTTCAGAGCATGCCAACGTCGCCTGGGAGTACCCTCGCGGCGGCCACGGCATCCTTTTCAAGTTCGGCTGAAAGCCGCTGGAGCCCCCATGTCCCGACCTGAACGCAGCGTCTTCGTCTGCTCACAACAGCGCCCGCCTGGGCACCCGCGCGGTTGTTGCGCCGCGCAAGGCAGCCAGGCCGTGCTGCAGGCCTTCTGGCAGCAACTCCAGGCCAGGCAAGCCTATGACCAGGTGGACGTGACCTACTCGGGCTGCCTGGGGCCATGCGATGGCGGCGTCAACGTCGTCGTCTTCCCCGACAGCGTGCTCTACAGCCGCGTCAAACCGGAAGACGTGCCCGAGATCTTCGAGAAACACCTGCTGGGCGGCGAGGTCGTGACCCGGCTGGCCGCCTCGGCCGGCGCCTGGTGATCGGGTGGGCCAAGTGAACCTGTTCACCGGCGAATCGTCCAACGAGCTCTTCGGCGGTGAGGTGCCTCCACAGGTGCGCCACCTGGTCGACGAAGCACGCCAGGAGCCCAACCCCCAGCGCGCACTGGCCCTGCTGTGGACGGCCCAGGTCTGCGCACCGGACTGCCCTGCGAA
>NZ_DCXA01000015.1:10284-13724 GCF_002328915.1 Aquabacterium sp. UBA2148 | reverse complement strand
CCGGACTGCCCTGCGCTGTACTACCTGCTCTACAAGTTCCACGCTCGGCACGGTGACACAGCTCAGGCCGAGTTCGCGGCGCTCAAAAGCCTGGACGTGGCGGCCATGCAAGCGGGGCTGCCAGGCTCCTGGCAACAAGTGGACGCGGGCATGGCTGATTTCCAGTCGCCCGGACCAGCGCGCTTCTGGCTTTTCACGCTCAAGGCACTGGCCTTCATCCGCCTTCGGCGGCGCGACGCGCTGGGCGCCCGGGCCTACCTGCGCAAGGTTCAGGAGCTCGATCCCACCGGAGGCACCGGCGCTGGCGTGATCGACGCCTTGCTCAAGGGAGCGGCCTGAGCGTCGCCTCGCGGCGCAATGGCCACTGCCGCCACAGCATCGCGCCCACCAGGAGCAGCAAGGGCAAAGCGTAAACCGGCGCAGCCCCCACCCGCTTGAGGCAAGACAGCACGAACACCAGCCAGATGACGTGGCCACACACTCGGTGCAAGGCCTGCCAGCGCGCGCGTCCCAACTTGTGCACCGCTGCGTCAAAGGATGTCAACGCCATCAGCGCCACGGCCACGTAACCTGCACCACCGATCCACCGGCTGAGTTGCGGCGTGAGCTCCGCCCACAAAGCAGGATCAGCCCACATCGCCAGGCACGCAATGCCCACAGCGTGACACGCGTGCGACGTGGCGAACAACAAGCCCACCTGCCGACGCTGCCGCATCAGCGCAGCACTCATGGCACCAGGCCAACGGCGCCACCACGCCGAGGCGACAAAAGCCAGCAGGAACAGCACCAGCGACAGCCGAGCCGTCAGCCGGATGAGCCTGCGCGCGCCCTCGGCATCGGGCTGCGCCAGCAACATGGACACGGTCAGCAGCGCGAGCAACATCGTCCCCCAGGCCCACAGGCGCCAGGGCGAAGCAGCTGAGTCCCGTGACCGCTGACGGGAGTCGGGTGGCGATGAATCCGGCATGGATGTTCAGGTGTGGGTTGCGATGGCTGACATGCTGACCGCACCTGGAACCAACGAGAAGCCAGAATGCACACTGCTTACATTGACATCCATCCACCCGTCTTGCCATGCCAGACACCCGCCCGAAGCGATACCACCACGGCAACCTGCGCCAAGCCGTCATCGACACCGCCTTGCTGCTGGCAGAAGAGTCCGGCGACGAACGCATCAGCTTGCGAGAAGTGGCAAGGCGCATCGGCGTGTCCTCGGGGGCGCCATTTCGGCACTTCGCCGATCACACCGCCTTGATGACCGCCATCGCCGAAGAAGCCACCGTGCGCCTGAGGTTGATGGTCGATCGCGACCTGCATCGCGCGCCACCCTCTGCCATCGAGCGGCTGCGCACCATGGGGCACAGCTTCCTGGCCTGGGCGTTGCAACACCCGACTTCGTTCAGGCTGGTGTCCGCGCGGCGCTTGTATGACTTCAACGCCTCGCCATCGCTGCAAGCGCACTTCCAGGCGGTGCGGGACCGCACCGTGGCACTCGTCAAGCAAGCGCAACTCGAAGGCGACCTTCAAGACAATGTGGCAGCCGAGCGCCTGGCGCTGATGCTGCGCAGCGCCGTCTACGGCATGGCACGCATGCACGTGGACGGGCAACTGGCGCAATGGGGCGTGGGCCCACGCGCAGCACGGCGGCAGCTGCAGGCCACGCTCGACGCCCTGGTCGACGGCTTTCGGCACCAAGGCCCTCGCAAGACCGGCCCCGCAACCCACCCACCGGAATGAAAAAGGCCAGCACGTCTGCACGCGCTGGCCTTGTCACCTGGTGTGCGGCCTCAGCCGCTGCTCACGCTCAGGGCTTGTAGACGAGGGGCGTCAGCGGATTGCCCACAGCGATGCTGGAGCAGTTCTGGGGCGCGGCCTTGCCAGCGAATCGGTCGTCGATCCAGGAGGTGGCCCAGGGCAGCCAGTTCAGCATGGTGGTGAAGTGGCTGGTGCCCCATTCCTTGTGCTGAACGGGCACACCTTGAGCGCAGTACTGGCGGGCCAGCGTGCGGACGTCACCCGCCAGCATCACGCCATCACCGGCACCCCAAACCGGAGAGGGCTTGGTGCCTTCCCAGATGCCGCCGGTGCCTTGACCGATCTGCAGCGGGATCTCGGGCGTGCCGCCGGTGCCCATGATGACCTTGTTGACCGCTTCCACGTATTCCTTGATCTTGGTGCGATCCTGGAACTCGGGCTTGACCAGGTCTTTCCAGGTCACCCGGCTGTACTGACCCAGCACATAGGCGATCGATGCCTTTTGCATCTTGTTGTAGACCTCCAGGCCGCGCGTGGTCAGGTACTTCTGGATGTCGATGTCATAGGAACGCGAGACACCGATGACCGCCATCGGCAGCACACCGCCCCAGATGGGCGCGCCTTCGACGTAGGTCAGGTTGTGCTCGGGGCTCACCAGCGTGCCGCCGAAGGCCGCACCGATCAGGTTGGGCTTGAGGTCGGGGGCGTAGCTGGGTGCCAACTCGGCGGCCCACTCGGTGGCAATGGCGCCGCCCGAGTAGCCCATCATCACGACCTTGGCATCGCGGCCCAGGCCGATCTGGGGAGCGTTGAAGGTCGCGCGGATCGAGTCCAGCGTGTTGTAGCCGTATTCCGGGCCCGCGGCGAAGTTCGCACCCTGGCCTTCCGTGTCCGAGATGACAACGGTGTAGCCCTTCTTGACGTAGGTGCCGAACAGCACGGTCTCGACGGCAGGCAAGAGGTCAGGCAGGCGCTTGCCGCCAGCGTAGGCACGCGAAGGACCGTCTTCCGGGTTCAGCGAGTCGTAGAACGACTGGTACGAGATGACCTTGTTCTTGTTCGCGCAACTGACCTTGGCGCAGTCGGGCGCGAAGATGGTGGTCACGTTGGAGGTCGGGCGCAGCTTGGCGTCGGTCGAGCGGTACACCAGCTGGGTGGCTTGCATCGAGGTCTTGATGCCGGCGATGTAGACCGAGATCGTGCGGCTCTTGAGGACGGTGCCCGGCGCGATGTCGGCCAAAGGGGTGCTGCCGGTGTACTGGTAGAAGGGGTCGGGCGTGGCCGCGCTCGCCATGCTGGGCAGCATGAGTGCGGTGACGGCGGCTTGCGCTGCGGTCAGCAGCAGGCTTTGTTTGCTCAGGCGGAATCGCATCTTGGTCTCCGGGTTTATGACTGGCAGTGGTCTGTCGTGAAAACAGTTTCTGCCGCCGACCTCTTGAATGCATTTGCTTGAACGGCCACCAATTGGCCCGAGCGACCAGAACCAGGGTTAGACCGAATCCGCCGGCACCAACATGAACGGCGGACAAACCCGCAATGATCGTGAAATGCTCCTCAGCCTGTCAGCCTCTCAACCCCGCAGCAAGGCAGCCCCCTTGATCTGCGCATGCACGGCCAGACCGGGCCTCAAGCTCAGGGCGACCACCGATCGCCGCGTCAGACGAGCCAGCAAAGCGCTGCCATCC
>NZ_DCXA01000015.1:764-10219 GCF_002328915.1 Aquabacterium sp. UBA2148 | reverse complement strand
GAGCCAGCAAAGCGCTGCCATCGCTCAGCGTCAGCCGCAGCATCACGCTGGCGACATCTTCGTCATGCAGCGCATCCACCGTGGCGGGCAGGATGTTGAGGATGCTGCTGTCCACCGGTTGGCTGAGTGCCACGCTGACGTCGCGCGCCAGCACCCTCACCCGCACCCTCTCGCCGATGGCGCCGGTGCAGCCGCCCACCCAAAGCTCCGCGCCCGACTGGCCATCGCCACCGCCGTTGATGCAACCCAGCCTCAGCCTGGACAGACCGGGCTCTGGCTCCCGCTCGACCACGGTGGCATGGAGGATGGCGCAAGCATCGTCGAAGCGCGCTAGAGGGCAGTCTGGCCGCGCCATGACTTCATCGGCCGCGCCCGCCATTTCAACGCGCCCTTCGCGCAGCAACACCAGGTGGTCGGCCAGGCGAGCGGCCTCGTCCAAGGAATGGGTCACGTAAACGATGGGCACACCGCTGTCACTCAAGCTCGCAAGGTAGGGCAGCACCTCTGCCTTGCGGGCCGCATCGAGCGCCGACAGGGGCTCGTCCATCAGCAACAAGTCCGGGCTGGTCAGCAGCGCCCGGGCAATGGCCACACGCTGCCGTTCGCCGCCTGACAAGCCCGCCGACGATCGGTCCATCAGGTGGCCGATGCCCAGCAAGGCGATGGCTTGATCGGGCTGGATGCGCCGTTGCGCAAGCGGGATGCGCCGAAAGCCGTACAGCAGGTTGTCCTGGACCGACAGGTGTGCAAACAGGCTGGCCTCCTGAAAGACCATGCCCAGGGGACGGCGGTGGGTGGGCAGGTGCCACCTGCGTTCATCGTCCTGCCAGGCCTGGCCCGCCACGCTCACGCTGCCCTGCGCCTGCTCCAGGCCAGCCAGGCAGCGCAGCACGGTGGTCTTGCCGCACCCCGATGGGCCCAGCAACACGGAGATGCCTTGTCCGGGCAGCTTCAGGTTCACGTCCAGGGCAAAGCCCGGCCGGCTCAAGCGCAGGCGGGCCTCGATGGCCGGCGCCTGCCCGGCATCGCTCGCTGGGGTCATGGGCGACAGGCGACGGGTGGAGGCAGCGGACTGGCTCATGTAGGGGTCCCGCTCAAGCCGCGCAGCGCGCGGCCACCCCGGCCGTTCAAGGCGTAAAGCAGCCACATCACGCCGAAGCCAAAGGCCACCATGCCGCCGGCCAGCCAATGGGCCAGGGCCCACTCCTGAGCTTCGACGTGGCCATACAGCGCCACCGAGAGCACCTGCGTGCGGCCGGGGATGTTGCCGCCGATCATCAACACCACGCCGAACTCGCCCACGGTGTGCGCAAAGCCCAGCACCGCAGCCGTGAGAAAGCCGGGACGCGCCAGGGGCAGCGCCACGCTCAGGAATCGGTCCCAGGGCGACGCCCGAAGCGTGGCCGCCACTTCCAGCGGTCGCGAGCCGATGGCCTCGAAAGCCTGCTGCAAAGGCTGCACGACGAACGGCATGGAGTGCAGCACCGACGCCACCACCAGACCCGCGAACGTGAAGGGCAGGAGGCCCAGCCCCAGGGACTGCATGGCCTTGCCCACCGCGCCATGCGGACCCAGCAGCAGCAGCAGGTAAAAGCCAATGACCGTGGGGGGCAGCACCAGCGGCAAGGCCACCACGGCGCCCACCACCCCTTTGAGACGAGAGCGCGTGTGCGCCAGCCACCAGGCAATGGGCGTGCCCACGAGCAACAACAACACGGTCGTGAGCCCGGCCAGCTGGGCTGTGAGTTTGAGGGCTTGCCAGTCGGCTGGGTTCACAGGCCGTATCCCCAGGCCTGGATCACGGACTTGGCCGCGTCCGACTGCAGGTACTTGATCAAGGCCTGAGCGGCCGCCTGGTTCACACCGCGCGTCAAGAGCACCGCGTTCTGACGGATCGGGGTGTGCAGTTGTGCGGGCACCAGCCACCATGAACCGGTGGGCACTTTGCCCGGGATTGCCACCTGGGACCAGGCCACGAAGCCCAACTCGGCGTTGCCCGTGGCCACGAACTGCTGAGCCTGGCCGATGTTCTCGCCCTGCACGATGCGTGGCGCGAGCTTATCGGCCAGGCCCAGCTTGTTCAGCGCTTGCATCGCGGCCGCCCCATAAGGAGCAAGCTTGGGGTTGGCCACAGCCAGGTGCTGGAAGTCACCCGCCTTGAGCACCTCGCCCTTGGCGTCCACGTAGCCGGGCTTGGCGCTCCAGAGCACCAGCTTTCCCACGGCATAGGTGAAGGACGAGCCCTTGACGGCCAAGCCCTCGCTGATGAGCTTGGCCGGGGTTTCGTCGTCGGCGGCGATCAGCACGGCAAAGGGTGCACCGTTGCTGATCTGCGAGTGGAACTTGCCGGTCGAGCCCGTCGAAACGACGGCCTGGTGGCCGGTTGCGGTGGCGAAGCCTGCGGCGATCTGCTGGAAGGGGCCCGCGAAGTTGGCCGCCACGGCGACCTGGACTTCATCGGCGAAACAGGGGGCACTCAGCAGCGACAGGCCACCCAGGGCAGCCAGGACAACGGAGCGGAAGGAACCGCTTTGAATCATGGTGTCGGTGCAGGGACTGCGTCAGAGTGAGACAAGCGGGGACGAAGGCGAGAAAAGCGCGCACAGCCGCTCACCCACTTCGGGTTGCACGCGTTGCGCATCGCTGGCCGTCAGCACGGCGGTGATGAAACGATGGGCGCCCACCTGCACGGTGACCTCGCAGCGCTGTGCGCCTTCGATGATCCCGGTGACCGTTCCCCACAAGGTGTTCTGGTCGCTGCGCGCGACGGGGGCTCGACGCCCCAGCCCGACGGCGGATGCCTTGACGAGCACCATCAGCGACATGCCTTCGCGGATGCCCAGGCGCTCGACGGACGCTTGCGTCACGAGCACCGACAGGGGCTGATCGCCATCCAGGCTGAGGTGCAGCAACACATCGACATCGGTCGGCTCCAGCGAGACCACCGTGCACAGAAACTGGTTGCGGGCGCTCGTGCGCAGGGCCATGTTGCGCAGGAAGCAGGCGAACGCCCCGGCGTCCGAATCGGCGCCTTCCATGCCACGTGACAGCAGGCGCGCCAGAGCGAGCTGGCACTCGCCTTCCATCGCACGGTAGAGCTCGACCATGCGCCGGCCATGCGCTGTGAGGACCGCGCCACCACCATGGCGACCACCCGTAGACCGCTCGACGAGCGACTCGGTGGACAGGTTGTTCATCGCCTCGATCGCGTCCCAGGCCCCCTTGTAGGAGAGCGGCACCAGGGGCGCCGCCCGGGAGATCGATCCCTGCTCGTCAATGGCTTCGAGCAGGCGGATGCGGGCATCGGCCAGCAGGGTGGCGCCACCGCTGATCAGTTCCAGGCGGCCTTGCAAGGCCACAGGGGTGTCAGGCGGCTTGGACGCTCTGGAGGTTCTTGGCATTTTGGGTGCCGATGGCGACATCGTTTCGACACAAGGAATTCGCTATGTATCCCACTATATAGCGAATCTCCCATCGGTGCCGAAAAGGGGCCGCGTGAGGCCTGGGCCAGCTCAAGCGTGCGCGTCGTTGTCTTCCGCAGTGGCCTTGGCAATCGCCTGCTCCACGACCTCGCGCGTCAGTGGTGAGGCGAAGGTCTCGATGAAGCCATGCACATAACCACGCAGGAAGGCCCCGCGCCGAAAGGCCAGCCGCGTCATGTTGACGCTGAAGAGGTGGCCGGCGTCGAGCGCGCGCAGGTTGCGGTCCCGGTCTTCGTCGAAGGCGATGGAGGCCACCAGGCCCACACCCATGCCCAGCTCGACATAGGTCTTGATCACGTCGGCGTCCATGGCGGACAGCACGATGCTGGGCTGCAGCCCTTCGCGAGAGAAGGCCTCGTCGATGTGGGCGCGGCCCGTGAAGCCCCCGTCATAGGTGATGAGCGGGAACTTGGCCAGGCGCTCCAGCGTCAGCGGCTGGCCATCGAGCAAGGGGTGGCCCGGGGGCACGACCACGCTGTGCGTCCAGGTGTAGCAAGGCAGCGTGACCAGTTGCGGGTACTGGTCGAGCGCCTCGGTGGCGATGCCGATGTCGGCTTCACCGTCGATCAGCATCTGGGCCACCTGGCGGGGCGAGCCCTGGTGCAGGCTCAGCGTGACCTTCGGATAGCGCAATCGGAAGTCGCGAACCGCCGAAGGCAGCGCATAACGCGCCTGCGAGTGGGTGGCGGCCAGAGAGAGGGGACCCGTGTCGTGCGAGGCGCAGTCGCGCGCGGCCTGGCGCAGGTTCTCGGCCTCGCGCAGCAGGCGCTCGATGACGGGCAGGAGCTGCTGGCCGGAAGGCGTCAGGCCCGTCAGGCGCTTGCCCGCGCGCTGGAACAACTCCACGCCCAACTCGTCTTCGAGTTCGCGGATCTGGCGGCTCACGCCCGGCTGCGAGGTGTGCAGCGCCGCGGCCACCTCGGTCAGGTTGTAGCCACGCCGCGCCGCTTCGCGCACGGAGCGCAGTTGCTGGAAGTTCATGCACGCACCCCCGACTCGAACTGGCGGATGCGGCGCGGCTTGAGGTGCGCGTCGTGACCGGCGCGCAGCACACCGCTGTCACGCAGGGCTGCGTACTCGTCCCGGCTGAGCTCGACCTCGATCTCACCTGAACCATCGGTGCGACGGAAGGCCAGGCGGGTGTTGGGGCCCACGGTCAGCGTGTCGATCAGGGTGGCGGCCAGCGAGCCGTCTTCGGCGTGGGCCAGCACCTGGATCTCGTGCGGACGCACGTAACTCACCGCAGGCTGTGCAGCAGCACCCTCACCCACCGTGCCTGGCGCGTGGTCACGGCCGTGGAACAGGTTCACGTCACCCAGGAACTGCAGCACGAAGGGCGTGGCCGGGTGGTCGTAGACCTCGTCGGGCGCGCCTTCCTGCTCGATTCGGCCCTGGTTCATCACCACAATGCGGTCGGCCACTTCCATGGCTTCTTCCTGGTCGTGGGTCACGAACACGCTGGTGATGTGCATTTCGTCGTGCAGGCGGCGCAGCCAGCGGCGCAGCTCCTTGCGCACCTTGGCGTCGAGCGCGCCGAAAGGCTCGTCGAGCAGCAGCACCTTGGGCTCGACGGCCAAAGCGCGCGCCAGGGCGATGCGCTGGCGCTGGCCGCCCGATAGCTGGTGCGGGTAGCGGTCGGCGATCCAGTCGAGCTGCACGAGCTTGAGCAGCTCGGTCACCTTGGCGCGAATGGCCTCTTCAGACGGGCGGCTGTCCTTGGGGCGCACGCGCAAACCGAAGGCCACGTTCTCGAAAATCGTCATGTGGCCGAACAGCGCGTAGTGCTGGAACACGAAGCCCACGTTGCGCTCGCGCACGGCCACGTGGGTCGTGTCCTCGCCATTGAAATAGACGGCGCCAGAGTCGGGCACTTCCAGGCCGGCGATGATGCGCAGCAGCGAGGTCTTGCCAGAGCCCGAGGGGCCCAGCAGGGCGACCAGTTGGCCGGAGGGGATGTGCAGGTTCAGGTTGTCGCAGACGGTTGTCTGACCGAAACGCTTGACCAGGTTCTTGACTTCGATGCTCATGCGGGGACTCCGGATGCTTGGGCGGCCTGGGCCAGCTGTTGCTGAACCCGGCGTTCGACGATGTATTTGAGCACCAGGGTGACCAGCGCCAGGCTGGCCAGCAAGGATGCCACGGCGAAGGACGCGGCGAACTGGTACTCGTTGTAGAGGATTTCGATGTGCAGCGGCAGCGTGTTGGTCTGCCCGCGGATGTGGCCCGAGACCACCGAGACGGCGCCGAACTCACCCATGGCCCGCGCGTTGCACAGGATCACGCCGTACAGCAGGCCCCACTTCACGTTGGGCAGGGTCACCTTCCAGAAGGTCTGCCAGCCCGAGGCACCCAGCACGCGAGCGGCTTCTTCCTGCTCCTGGCCTTGCGCCTGCATCAGCGGGATCAGCTCACGCGCCACGAACGGGAAGGTCACGAAGATGGTGGCCAGCACGATGCCAGGCACCGCGAAGATGACCTTGTAATCGTTGGCGATCAGCCACTCGCCCCACCAGCCTTGCAGGCCGAAGACCAGCACGTAGATCAAACCGGCGATCACGGGCGAGACAGAGAACGGCAGGTCGATCAGCGTGAGCAGAACGCTCTTGCCGCGGAAGTCGAACTTGGCGATCGCCCAGGCCGCCGACACGCCGAAGACCAGGTTCAGCGGCACGGCGATGGCGGCGGCCGTCAGCGTCAGCCAGATGGCCGACACCGCATCCGGGTCCGTGACAGCGGCCACGTACACGTCCCAGCCCTTCTTGAAGGCCTCGACGAACACGGTGACCAGGGGCA
This sequence comes from Aquabacterium sp. UBA2148, assembly GCF_002328915.1. NCBI lineage: Bacteria > Pseudomonadati > Pseudomonadota > Betaproteobacteria > Burkholderiales > Sphaerotilaceae > Aquabacterium > Aquabacterium sp. UBA2148. Next base: position 3,944 of record NZ_DCXA01000015.1, on the reverse strand, counting down.
CGAACAGGAACAGCGACAGAAAAACCAGCGCCACGCCGATGAGCAGGCGCCGCACCCACGCGGGCTCGGTGGTGGCCCCGGCCACGTCAGGTGGCGAGAGGGTGCGCGATGCAGGCAACGCGTTCACCGGTTGAGAAACAGCGGTCATGAGATGAACTCCGAAGGGGTCACTTGCCCTGGCGCTTGCGCGTCCAGGCTTGCAGGGCGTTGATGGCCAGCAGCAGGATGAAGGACATCACCAGCATGACCACGGCGATGGCGGTGGCGCCGGCGTAGTCGTACTGCTCCAGCTTGGTGATGATGAGCAGCGGCGTGATCTCCGAGATCATCGGCATGTTGCCGGCGATGAAGATGATCGAGCCGTACTCGCCCAGGGCGCGGGCAAAGGTCAGCGCAAAACCCGTGAGCAGCGCCGGGGTCAGGATGGGAAAGATCACCTTGCTGAAGCACTGCCAGCGGCTGGCACCCAGCGTGGCGGCGGCCTCTTCCAGCTCGGAGGCCAGGTCTTCCAGGATGGGCTGCACCGTGCGAACCACGAAGGGCAGGCCGATGAAGGTCATGGCCACGAACACACCCACTGGCGTGAACGCCACCTTCAGCCCCAAGGGTTCGAGCCACTGGCCGATCCAGCCGTTGCCAGCGTACAACCCGGTCAGCGTGATGCCGGCCACCGCGGTGGGCAAGGCAAAGGGCAGGTCCACCAGGGCATCGACGACGCGGCGGCCAAAAAAGTCATAGCGCACCAGCACCCAGGCCACCAGCAGGCCGAAGAAGGCGTTGACCAGCGCGGCCAGCAGCGATGCGCCAAAGGTCAGCTTGTAGGACGCCACCACGCGAGGCGAAGTCACCGTTTCAACGAAGGCCGGCCAGGTCAGCTCCGTGGTGCGCAGGATGGCCGCGCTCAACGGGATCAGCACGATCAGGCACAGGTACAGCAGCGTCAGGCCCAGGGCCAGGTCGAAGCCGGGCAGCACGCTGTGCCGCCGCAGCAGGGTTTTGGAAAACAACATGTCAGGCTCTTTTCAGGCGGGCGTCACTTGGCTCGGCCGGCCGCGGTGATCTGGTCGTAGATGCCGCCGTCGCGGAAGTGCTCGGCCTGCACCTTGCCCCAGCCACCGAAGACCTCGTCCACGGTGAAGGTGGGCACGCCAATGAACTTCGCCTGGTGCTGCTTGAGCAGCGCGGGCGAGCGCGGACGCAAGTTGTGCTTGACGGCAATCGCCTGGCCTTCATCGGAGTAGAGGTACTGCAGGTAAGCCTCGGCCTGCTTGCGCGTGCCCTTCTTGTCGACCACCTTGTCGACCACGCTGACCGGGTTCTCGGCCAGGATGGTGGTCTTGGGGTAGACGACCTGGTAGTCGCCCTTGAACTCGTTCTGGATCAGCGGCACCTCGCTCTCGAAGGTGGCCAGGGCGTCGCCGATGTTGCGCTGTGCGAAGGTGGTGGTGGCCGCGCGGCCGCCGCCGTCGAACACGGGCACGTTGGCGAAGATCTTCTGGACCAGGGTACGGGCCTGCTCGGGCTTGCCGCCCGCCTTGATGACCGAGCCCCAGGCCGCCAGGTAGGAGTAGCGACCGTTGCCCGAGGTCTTGGGGTTGGGGATCACGACGGACACGCCGGGACGGCCCAGGTCGGACCAGTCCTTGATCTGCTTGGGGTTGCCCTTGCGCACCAGGATCACGGTGACCGATGCGGTAGGGGAGCTGTTGTAGGGCAGGCGTTTGGCCCAGTCGGCCGGAATCAGCTTGCCCTTTTCGGCCAGGATGTCGATGTCGCTGGCTTGGTTCATGGTGATGACGTCTGCACTCAAGCCTTCAACCACGCTGTTGGCCTGTTTGCTGGAGCCGCCGTGCGACTGGTTGAGCGTCAGGGTCTCGCCGGTGGTCTGCTTCCAGTGGCGGGCGAAGGCCTGGTTGTAGTCCTTGTAGAACTCGCGGGTGACGTCGTAGGAGACGTTGAGCAGGGTGGCGTCGGCGTGGGCGGACAGGGACGTGAGCCCCAGGCCAGAGGTGGTCAGGACCAGGGCGGTGGCTTTGAGGGCAAGGCGGCGAAGGCTGCTCATTCGGGACTCCATCTGACGAATGCTTTGGATGCTATGCAGCCAAAGTCTTTGGCAGAAGCGCCCATTGCTCAGCTCCTTATGCACAAAACGCGCAAAGCGATTGCGCGCGGTGCGCGCGCGCGCTTACAGGCATCGCTTTCATGCCGAGGCGCCTTGCTGCGCGCATAACGCATGAGCTCGTGCGCATTCCTTCGTTCTCAAGCTCGGGCTCCGTGCTCAGCATGCAGACATCGCATCACCTGACCGACGCCCCCATGCCCCAAACGACTTTCACCCGCCGCGCTTTTCACGCTCTGGCCCTCGCCGCCGCCTTCACTGTGGGCAGCCTGGCCCAAGCCAAGGACATCTCTCTGCTGAACGTTTCCTATGATCCAACGCGCGAGTTCTATGCCGAGTACAACGGCGCTTTTGCCAAGCATTGGAAGGCCAAGACCGGCGACAACGTCACAGTGAAGGCCTCTCATGGAGGTTCGGGCAAGCAGGCCCGATCGGTGATCGACGGACTGGAAGCCGACGTCGTCACGCTGGCCCTGGCCTACGACATCGACGCCATCGCTTCGAAAGGCCTGCTCAAGCCCGACTGGCAGAAGTCCTTCCAAGGCAACAGTTCGCCCTACACCTCGACCATCGTCTTCCTCGTGCGCAAGGGCAACCCCAAGCAGATCAAGGACTGGTCAGACCTGATCAAGCCGGGCGTGGGCGTCATCACGCCCAACCCCAAGACCTCGGGCGGTGCCCGCTGGAACTACCTGGCCGCCTGGGCCCACGAACTCAAGAAAACAGGCTCCGAAGACAAGGCCCGGGAGTTCGTGCGCAAGCTGTACGAGAACGTGCCCGTGCTGGACTCCGGCGCCCGCGGCTCGACCGTGACCTTCGCCGAACGCGGCCAGGGCGACGTGCTGCTGGCCTGGGAAAACGAAGCCCACCTCACGCTGAAAGAATTTGGCACTGACAAGTTCGACATCGTCTACCCGAAGCTGTCGATCTACGCCGAGCCGCCCGTGGCCATCGTCGACAAGGTGGCAGACAAGCGCGGCACGCGCGATGTGGCCAAGGCTTACATCGAGTACCTCTACAGCGCCGAAGGACAGGATCTGGCCGGCAAGCACTTCTACCGC
>NZ_DCXA01000015.1:334-699 GCF_002328915.1 Aquabacterium sp. UBA2148 | reverse complement strand
CTGGCCGGCAAGCACTTCTACCGCCCGACCGACGCCAAGGCCGCAGCCAAGTACGCCAGGCAATTTCCGAAGCTGGAGTTGGTGAAGATCGACGAGGTCTTCGGTGGCTGGACCAAGGCTCAGAAAACACACTTCGCTGATGGCGGTCTGTTCGACCAGGTCTACACCAGGAAGTGACCTCCAGCCAGGCAAGGACGAAGCCATGCATTCATCGCTGCACATCGCCTCGCCCGCGGCCCAGTCAGCCTGGCAGCCCAGCGCCCGACAACCGCGCCGCTCGGTGCGGGTGCTGATCGTTCCCGGCCTGCGCGACAGCGGCCCCGCGCACTGGCAGACCTGGCTGCAAAGTCAGTACGTCGACGCGG
>NZ_DCXA01000015.1:0-299 GCF_002328915.1 Aquabacterium sp. UBA2148 | reverse complement strand
GCGCGTGCAACAACACGACTGGCAACAGCCCGACCTCGAAGCCTGGTCGGCACGCATCGAAGAAACGCTGTCGCGCTACAGCCGCCACACACAATGGGTGGCGGTGGCGCACAGCTTCGGCACCCTGGCCCTGGCGCACCACCTGGCCACGCGCCAGATGGCACCAGCGCTGCCTACAGGCCAGGCAGATTCAGCCCTCGGCGATGCAACCGGTGTCGGGCCCCGACACGGCCGCATCGTCGCGGCCCTGATGGTGGCGCCCGCCGACCCGGTGAAATTCCAGATCGAAGATCGACTGC
>NZ_DCXA01000014.1:10011-12927 GCF_002328915.1 Aquabacterium sp. UBA2148 | reverse complement strand
CTCACCGTCGAAGTGCCGCTTGAGGATGGCGATGCCCGCCGGGTTCGGCGCGTTGGCGATGATGGTCAGGCCGCCGCCCGTGACGGCCCCGGCCACCAGGGCGAGCTTGAACTCATCGGACAGACCTGGCACCAGCGAGCCCAGGTAGGTCAAGGCCGCGTTGTCGGTGAACGCCGTCAGCGCGGTGGCGCCATAGAACACCGCGTCGCTGCTCATGCCCATCAGCACGGGCTCGAGCCACCAGCGCTGCTGCCCGCCCAGCACCACCAGCCCGGCCAGGAAGAAGGCCACCAGCAGGCCTTCGCGCAAGATGAGTCGCCCCTGGTGCTGAGGGTAGGCCGTGGCCACCCCCATGAACAGCAGGAACAGGCCCATGAACATGGCCGGGTGGTGCGCAAAAGCGACCACGCCCGCCAGCAGCAGCAAGTGCACGGCGGTCAGCGCCCAGGGCACGGGGGCTTCGCTCACCGAGCGAGCAGGGGGGCGCAAGTCGATCAGTTCCTTGCGGAACAGCAGCGTCACGCCCACGGCGTTCACCGCCACAGCGATCGCCGCCTTCCAGCCGAAGTTCTGCATCATGAAGGGCAGGTCCCATCCCCAGGCCCCGGCCACCATCAGCACAGGCGGAGCGGCATACGGTGTGAGCGTGCCCCCGATGGAGATGTTGACGAACAGCACGCCCAGCGTGGCGTATTTCAGCCGTTGGGACACGCGTTGTGACAGCACCCGCTCCCCCAGGATCAAGGCGGCCAGCGTCATCGCAGCCGGCTCGGTGATGAAGGAGCCCAACAGCGGCACCAGCAGCATCACCGTGAGGTAGAAGCCCACCTCACCGGGCAGGGGCAACAGCTTGGCCACGAAGCCGATCAGGCCCTTGGCGGCCTGCAGCACCGCACGCGTCGCCGCGATCACCATGATGGCGAAGACGAACAACGGCTCGGTGAAGTTGCGAGAGTCCACGTAGCCCACGGCCGCCTCGTGACCGCCGAACGCGAACATGAAGCCCACCAGCACGATGGCCCAGAAGCCGAACACCACCTCGACCTCGGCCAGCAGGTGCCACACGCCTGCGTGACGCGGTCGGCTGTGGGCCAGGCGCTCGAAAAAGCCGGTGGCAAAGGTGTGGGCGATGGCCAGCGCGAACAGCGCTGCACCGATGAGTTCGATCTGGCTCGGGTGGGGCAAGTGGTGGTCTTTCTGTGGAGGTGTTCGGGGGCGTGTTCGATGGCGCTGGGCGCGGTCAGGCCGGCATCAAGCCGCCTGCAACTGCTCACGCATCACCCCGGCGATCAACTCTTCCATCGTGTAGAAGCCGGGGCCGCGCTGGTGCAGCTCGCGCAGCGCGAAGGCCGCGCCCGTGCCGAAGGCCTCGCGGCGGATGGAGTCGTGCGTCAGGCGCACCGTTTGGTGCGGAAAGCCGAACACCACCTCGTGGTGCCCGACGATGCCGCCCAACCGCAGCGAGGTGATGCGCGCCTCGTCGAGGTCGAGCGTGCTGGCCATGCGCCGCGCCGTGCCCGAGACCTCGGGTTTGTCACGGAAATGCTGCTCGATGATCTCGATGTCGGCCTGGGGCGCGATGGTGCGCAGCAAGCGCGCCGCCACGATCAGGAAGTTGATGCCCACGGTGATGTTGGGCGAGCACATGATGCGGCAGGCATCGGCCAGTGAGCGGATCGCCGCCAGTTGCTCGGGCGTGTAACTGGAAACGGCGCTGACCAGCATCAGGCGATGCCGGCGCACGGCGCCAAGGTAGAGCTGCGCCGACTCGGCCGACGAAAAATCGACCAGCGCGTCGATGGGGTGTTGTGCGATCAGGGCATCCAGCGACTCGCCGGCCGTGGCGATGACGGGCACTTCGGTGCCTGGCAGCATGGTGGGGCTGCCCTGCGGCAACCGACGCCGTGCCACCCAGCGCAGGTCGATCAACTCATCGGCCAGCAGGGCCTGGGCCACGGCCTGTCCGGCGCGGCCGTGACCGAGCAGGCCCACGCGGATGCGGGTGGGACGGCGGTGGGGAGCAGGGTGAACTTGGGTCAGCATCTCCACAGGTTAGACGCCGAAGTCGATCAGGTAAAGTCGAATATACCGTTTCAAATCTTCGGCTGAGATTGCGAGTGGCAAACCTGAACTTCAAGCACCTGCGCTACTTCCTGCAGGTGGCCGACACCGGCAGCATCGCGCGCGCCAGCGAACAGCTGCACATCAGTCCGCAAACCATCAGCGAGCAACTGCAGCAGCTCGAAGACCAGTTGGGCGGCGGTTTGTTCAACCGCCATGGCCGGCGCCTGGCGCTCACCGACAAAGGGCGCATGGTGCAGGGCTATGCCCGCGAGATCTTCACGCTGGGCACCGAGCTGCAGGCCAGTGCGCGCAACAAGGCCCAGGCGCAGCAGCGCATCGAGTTCCGCGTGGGGGTGGCCGACGCCGTGCCCAAATCGGTGGCCTTCAAGTTGCTGGCGCCTGTGCTGCGCATGGGCGAGCACGTGCACCTGGTCTGCCGCGAGTGGCGGCTCGACCGCCTGCTGGCGCAGCTCGCCTTGCATGAGCTCGACCTGGTCATCGCCGATGCGCCGCTGCCGCGCTCGGCCGGGGTGCGCGCCCAAAGCCACCCGGTGGGTGACGAGCCAGTGGGCTTTTTTGCCGCGCCGGCCTTGCTGGCCACTCAGGTTCGGCCCTTTCCAGATTGCCTGGACGGCGCGCCCATGCTGATGCCAGGTGAAGACGCGGTGATGGGGCACCAGCTGCGCGCCTGGTTCGACACACAGGGGGTCCACCCCCGCGTGGTGGCCGAGCTCGACGACGCGGCGCTGACGCACGAGTTCGGCCGCAACGCTGAAGGCTATTTCGTGGCCCCCAGTGCCATGGCGGGCGAGCTCGCCAGTCGCCTCGGGGTGCAATGGGTGGGGCCGGCCG
>NZ_DCXA01000014.1:0-9951 GCF_002328915.1 Aquabacterium sp. UBA2148 | reverse complement strand
ATGGGTGGGGCCGGCCGATGGGGTGCGCGAGCAGTACCACGCCATCGCCGTGGCGCGACGCGTGCAGCACCCTTGCGTGGCGGTTCTGACCCGGGCGGCTCGCCCTGCTGGCGCGCAGGGGGCAGGCAAGGCCGTGCGCCCTGGCGCCGCGAAGCGAGCGCGGCCCGGGGGTCCGCCGCTCAACCCGTGACGCGACGCGATCGACCCCCGGGATCTTCCCGCCATGCATGTGGAGGGGCGCAGGGGCGCTCACCGGGTTAACGCGATTCATCCAATGGCGGGTGCGCAGGCACGATGGCGCGCAAACCAGAACATGGAGCCGCGTTCATGCGTCAAAGCTTTTTCCGCACCGCCTTGCTGGCCACCTTCGCCATGGGCTTGCCCGCCCTGGCCCAGGCTGCTGTCGACTACTACAAGTGGACCCCGGTGACCTTGCCGGTGTCGTCGGGCGCGTCCTGCGGCAACGGCACGCCTGCGCGCGTCTTCGTCAACCGCACGCCGATGACGACCAAGACGCTGGTGTACTTCGAAGGCGGTGGCGCCTGCTGGAATCAGAACGGCTGCCTGGGCAAAGGCAAGCTCACCGAGGTGGCATCCAACCCCAACGGCGTGCCGGAGAACTACCTCAGCCAGGTCAATGCCGCCGTGTTCGGCATGGCCACGCCGCTGATCACGCGCACCGCGCTGCTGGGCAAGGTCTACACCCAGAGCTGGAACATCGTCTACGTGCCTTACTGCACGGGCGACGTGCACACCGGCGCCGCCGTGCAGACGTACAGCGACGCCGACCCGGCCAAGCCCACCGTCTACCATCACCGCGGTTACAAGAACGCCAAGGCCTTGGGCGACTGGATGGCCGCCAACATGCCTCAGCCTGAGCACCTGCTGGTGTCGGGCTCGTCGGCTGGCGGCGTGGGCGCGACGGCCAACTACGGCGTGCTGCGCCTGGCGCTCAAGCCCAAGAAGTCGGCCCTGGGTGCCGATTCCGGGCCCCTGTTCCCTGCGCCTCAGAACGGCACCTCGGCCCAGTACCCCTCGCTGCCTTTGCAGAACAAGGTGCGCAGCCTGTGGGGCGTCGACCGCCCGGATGGCGTGGCCTCCGAGCTGATCGCGATGTACCCCGAGGCCGGCGACGTCTCCGACCTGTCGACGCTCAACACCGGTCTGCCCAAGGTCTTCCCCAAGGACCGCTTCGGCTACATGGCGTTCCAGGAAGACGGCATCTTCTCGGCCTTCTCGTACACGAGCTTCTACCCCGAGATCGCGGCGCTGAGTGGCAAGGCCAAGGACCAGGCCATCAACGTGCTGTGGCGCAAGGACATGGCCAACTGGCGAGCCCAGCTCGACAAGAACCCGGCAACCTCCGGCTACTACTTCCCGACCTGGCGCCCCTTCCTGAAGGCCCACACGCTGGCGCTGCTGGACTTCACCGGCACCGGCATCGAAGAGGCCAACATCAAGAGCGTGGCCACCTTCTACGAGAACCTGATCGACGAGTCCAAGCCCGTCCTGCGCGTGCAGGAGCAAGACCAGGTGGGCGACCACAAGCGAGTGCTGTCGGTCAACCCGCTGCAATGGCTGGTGGCGCTGCTCGAAGGCCTTTTCCTCTGATGCCTGCCCGGTGAACCCGGGCGCGGCGCTCAGGCGCTCTTGCGTGCCTTGAGCTGTGCCTGGTCCAGCTCTTCGAGCTGCACGCGGGCGTAGGCGATGCTGGCTTTGAACAGGCTCAGCAGGTTGCGCAGCACGTCTTCGAGCGGGGTGCTGCAGCGATCGGCCACCCACTGCGTGGCGATGCGGGTGTTGGCGCCCACCAGGCCGTTGGCCAGGATCAGGGCGTCCAGGCCCAGCTCGGGCAGGCGCGGGAACATCTGCTGCATGAACCCGGCGATCAGGTGGGCGAAGTCCTTGGAGGCCTGCTCGGCCAGCATGTTCATGCCTTCGCCAGCGTTGACCGCGTCGATCAGGGCCACGCGCGCGCGGTGCGGGTCGTCGCGGATGTACTCCAGGAAGGTGCGCAGCGCGGCCTCGGCGAGCTTTTCGGGCTCGGGCTGGCAGGCCGCCAGCGACAGGATCGTGGCCTGCATCAGGTTGCGGTTGACGTCGGTGTAGACGGAGCGAAAGAGGTCCTCCATGCTGCCGAAGGACTCGTAGAAATAACGCGAGGTGAGCTGGGCCTGGCGGCAGACGTCGCGCACCGTGGCCTGGTGGTAGCCGCGTTCCCCGAAAACGGCCAGGCCCGCTTCGATCAGGCGGGCGCGTCGTTGGCGCTGGCGCTCCTGCGAATCAACCCCGCCATAGCGGCGGCCCGTGGCCCCCGGGGTGGAGGGGGATTCGGGGTTAACCCTTTGTCTGGAAACGGACATTGTCAAATACCATTCTGAAATTGACGATTGTCAAAATGCGTCGATGCGAACCGTGACCCGAACCGGCCTGCGCCAGGTTCAGGCGCCACGGGTCGGGTCGGGGCAGCACCTCGGATTTTCTCATCGATGCGTGCTTGCGCGACAAAAAGGGCATCCGAGGCGACATTTTCGCTGGGAAGTGGCTTTCATGGTGCCCCAGTCCAGGGGGGCGCGCCAAGGCGGAAAAGCGCCAGAGTGCGTCTGCCGAGGGCGATCAGGCGTCAGCCACGACCGATCCGACAACCAGGCGGTCCCAATGGGGCCGTTTTTTTGGGGCCACCCGAGGGCACGATGAAAGACTTCAAGAACAAGGTCGCAGCCATCACTGGCGCCGCATCCGGCATGGGCCGCACCCTGGCCCTCGAACTGGCTCGCCGCGGTTGCCACCTCGCTTTGAGCGACGTGAATGAAAAGGGCCTGGCCGAGACCGCCGCCCTGGCAGGCAAGTTCGGCGTCAAGGTCACGACCACCAAGGTCAACGTGGCCAATCGCGACGAGGTGTACGCCTGGGCCGATCAGGCCGCGCGCGACCACGGCAAGGTCAACCTGATTTTCAACAACGCCGGCGTGGCGTTGGGGGCCTTCCTCGAAACCGTCAAGGCGGAAGACTTCGAGTGGATCATGGGCATCAACTTCTGGGGCGTGGTGTGGGGCACGCAGGCCTTCCTGCCGCACCTCAAGCGCTCGGGTGATGGTCACATCATCAACACCTCGAGCCTGTTCGGCTTGCTGTCCATCCCCACCAACGGGACCTACAACGCCAGCAAGTTCGCGGTGCGCGGCTACACAGAGGCGCTGCGCCAGGAGCTCGACATGGCCGCCTGCGGCGTGAGCGCCACCTGCGTGCACCCGGGCGGCATCCGAACCAACATCGCTCGCACGGCCAAGATGGACGAGAGCATGGACCGAGCCACCGGTGGCAAGACCGAGCAGGCCCGCGCCAACTTCGACAAGCTGCTCAACACCACCACCGCCGAAAGCGCCGCGCTGCAGATCCTGCGCGCCGTGGAGGGCAACCAGCGCCGCGTGCTGGTCGGCCTGGACGCCAAGTTCCTCGACAAGCTGGTGCGCGTGCTGGGCTCGTGGTATCAACCGCTGACCACGCTGTTCGCCAAGCGTGACCTGAAGGGCTGAGCGGGCGACTTGCCCGCGAGCGCTCGCCACCGCACCGCAAGGACTGCCCATGTCTGCCGTCATGAACAACGCACCCACTTCTTCGCCTTCGACCGCGCCCATTCAGCGCACCTACGAGCCGGTCCCCGGCCTGCAGGAAAGCATCGTCTCGACGATGATGCGCGCCAGCCTGCGCTTTTTGTTCAAGCCGGTCATCAAGCCGCCGATGCCGGTGGGCCTGCAGCGCGCTGTGCTGCACACGCTGTCGGTTTCGATGCCGCCCGGTGGTGGGGTGAAGGTCGAGCACGTGAAAGTGGGCAACATGACGGCCGAGCGCATCACGCCCAAGGCCACGCCGCAGCCGAAGCACGCCATGCTGTACCTGCACGGCGGTGCTTTCTGTGCCGGCAGCCCGCGCAGCCACCGCAGCATCACCTCGCGCCTGAGCCGCCTGGCCAACTGCGAGGTGCTGGCCATCCATTACCGCCGCGTGCCAGAGCACCCCTTCCCTGCGCAGATCGAAGATTCGGTCGAGGGCTTCAAGGACTTGCTCAAGCGCGGCTACAAGCCGGAGAACATCGCCGTGGGCGGGGACTCGGCAGGCGGCACCCTGACGCTGCTGCTCTTCAAGGCGCTGGAGCTCGAAGGCCTGCCCACGCCCAAGTGCCTGGTGATGATGTCGCCCGCGTTCGACGCCAAGCTCAACAGCGACAGCGTCAAGCGCTACAAGAAGCTCGATCCGATGATCAACATCGAGTGGGGCATGCAGGGCTTTGCCTGGTACCGCCCGCGGCACGACCACACGCTGGCCTTCCCCAAGCGGCAAGACCTCAGCACGCTGCCGCCCACGCTGGTGCAGGTCGGTGAGATCGAGGTGCTGCACGACGATTCGGTGTGGCTGCTGCACGCTGCCAAGCGCTTTGACCGGCACGTGGAGCTGGAGGTCTACAAGGGGCGCTGGCATGTGTTCCAGATCCATGCTGGCTTGATGCCGAGTGCGACGCGCGCTTTGGAACGGCAGGCTGCGTTCATGAAGCAGCATTGGGGTGCTTGATTTTTGTGCGGCGGTTTGTGCGTGGCCCGGTGGGCGGGGTGCGTGTGATCCGGCCCTGCGCGGGGCACCACCGAGCTTTGCTGCGGTCACCCCTTGAACACCCATCAAGTGGTTGCCGAGCCATGACACCGCACATGTCGGGCCGGCTCACACGCTCCCCACCCATCGAACCTGAGCCACCGCGCACTGCGGGGTTGGCGGAAGGAGGGCGACGCACAGCGCCGCCCTCCTTCCTTCTCCGCCTGCCACGTTGTGTCGCGGGCAGGGGGCGAGGGGTGCCTGCGCAGGCCCGACATGTGCGGTGTCATGGCTCGGCATCTGCTTGGCTCGCGTTCAAGGGGTGATGGTGAACACGCTCGGTGGTGCCCCGCGCAGGGCCTGAGCAGGCACCCCTCGCCCCCTGAACGTTGCTCAACCGTGGCACACCACACCAAAACAGCCAACACCCCCAACACACACCGAGCCCTATTTCACAGTCACCCAAAGGGCCTCAGGGTCTGCCCCGTTGCCACCCCCACCGCAAATGCGACGATGACCACATCGGGAGCAAACCATGGCCATCTCGGTGTTCGACCTCTTCAAGGTGGGCATCGGCCCCTCCAGTTCCCACACCGTGGGACCGATGCGGGCCGCGCGCCTCTTCGCACTCAGGTTGCAGCGCGAAGGCCTGCTGGCAAGCGTGGCACATGTGCGCTGCGAGCTGCTCGGCTCCCTCGGCGCCACGGGCAAAGGTCACGGCAGCGACCGCGCCGTGCAACTCGGCCTGATGGGGCACGAGCCTGACTCGGTGCCCATCGACGCCATCCCTGGCTGGCTGCAAGCCGTGCGCGACACGCACCGCCTGTCGATGCTGAACGAACACGAAGTCAGCTTCGACCCGGACCATGACCTCGTGCTCGATGGCCGGCGCTCCCTGCCCTTCCACCCCAACGCGATGACGTTGATGGCTCTCGATGCCAAGGGCCAAGCGCTGCTCACCGAAACCTGGTACTCCGTCGGCGGCGGCTTCGTGGTCTCGCAGGACGTGGCCGAGCACCCCGCACGGCAAGCCGACATCGCCCCCGGCCCCAACGCACTGCCCCTGCCCTTTCACAGCGCAGGTGAGCTGCTGGCGCTGTGCACTCAGCATGGCCTGAGCATCGCCGACCTCATGCGCCGCAACGAGACCCACTGGCGCAGCAACCAGGCCACCCGCGACGGCCTGCAAGCCACCTGGCAGGCGATGCATGCCTGCGTGCGCCGAGGTTGCGGCATCGACCAAACCCACCACCCCGAGCTGCCAGGGGGCTTCAAGGTGCGGCGGCGCGCACCGCAGGTTCACCAGCGGCTCACGGTCAACGCCAACCAGGCTGACCCGCTGCAGCAGATGGACTGGGTCACGCTCTGGGCCCTGGCCGTCAACGAAGAGAACGCATCGGGGGGCCGCGTGGTCACCGCCCCCACCAACGGCGCGGCCGGCATCGTGCCGGCGGTGCTGCACCACGCCATGCACCACCTGCCTGGCGCCAGCGACCACCGCATGGAAGACTTCCTGCTCACCGCCGCCGCCATCGGCCTGCTGTGCAAGGAAAACGCCTCCATCTCGGGCGCCGAAGTCGGTTGCCAAGGCGAAGTGGGCGTGGCCTGCGCCATGGCCGCGGCCGGCCTGTGCGCCGTCATGGGTGGCACCCCAGCTCAGGTCGAGAACGCCGCCGAGATCGGTCTGGAGCACCACCTGGGCCTGACCTGTGATCCCGTGGGCGGGCTGGTGCAGATCCCCTGCATCGAGCGCAACGCGGTGGGCGCGGTGCAGGCCCTGCACGCCGCGCGACTGGCCCTGCTGGGCGATGGACAGCACCGCGTCAGCCTGGACCAGGCCATCCTGACCATGAAGCAGACCGGCGCGGACATGCAAAGCCGCTACAAAGAGACCTCGCTGGGGGGCCTGGCCGTCAACATCGTCGCCTGCTGACGACAAAGGCCCCATCTGTCGCAGCCGATGACACACAGGCGGGGACGGCGCTCCTAGACTGACCCCATGCAAGACACGGATCACTTCGTCCCACGCGTTCCCGGCATCGACTACGGCGTGCTCGACACCCTGCTGGGCTATGCCGTTCGCCGGGCTCAGATCCGCCTCTACGAAGACTTCGTCACCTCGCTGGCGCCATGGGGCATCACACCGCCGCGCTTCTCGGCCATGGTCATCGTTTCGCGCAACCCGGGGCTCAAGCCGATCCAGCTGGCCAAGGTGCTGGGCATCGCTCGATCGGGTGTCGTGATCCTGGTCGACGCGCTGGAAGAGCTGGGCTACATGCAGCGGCAAGCGGTGCCAGAGGACCGGCGCGCCTTCAGCCTGTCGCTGACCCCACGCGGGCAGGCCGCCCTGGTGGAGATCACCCAGGCGGTTCAGGCTCACGACGAGCGCATGGCACGCATGTTCTCGGCCCAAGAACAGGCGCTCTTGCGTCAGCAACTGACCCAGCTGGCTGGCGGCACCGACTGACTGCGAAACCTGGGCCACCCAGACCGCTTGGGCAACTTGGGCCGCCTGTTAAGTCCCGGCCCAGCTTCTCATCACTTTTTCAGCGGCGCACGATGGCCACCACCGTGCGCCAGATCAGCCAAACGTCCAACCACAGCGAGGAGCGCTCCACGTAACGCGCCGCCAGCGCCAGCTTGTGCGGAAGCACCTCGTCGATGTAGGCGCGCTCAGGGTCCACGGCACGGGCCAGCACCGCGCTTTCGTCGCGGTACTCGATGGAGGCGATGTCGGTGATGCCAGGGCGCACCGACAACACCTTCTCGCGCACATCGGCCGGGTAGTGCGCCACGTAGCGCGGCACCTCGGGGCGTGGCCCCACCAGGCTCATGTCGCCCAGCCAGACGTCCAGCAACTGCGGCAGCTCGTCGAGCTTGGAGGCGCGCAGGAAGCCGCCCACGCGCGTGATGCGGCGGTCCGCCCCCACCGTGATCTGCAGGCCCTGGCCGGCTGGCTCGTGGCGCATGGTGCGGAACTTGTGGATGAGAAAGGGCTGGCCGAAGCGGCCCACGCGCTCCTGGCGGAACATCACCGGGCCCGGGGAGTCGAGCTTGACCAGCGCGGCGATCAGCAGCAGCAGCGGCGCCAACAGCAGCAAACCGATCGAAGACAGCAGCAGGTCGAAGAGGCGTTTGGCCATGGAGAACGAAGGCTCGAAGGCGGCGGCAGGCTCGGGTTCGGATCAAGCGCGGCCAAAGGCCTTGCGCACCGAGGCCACCACGCGGTCCACGTCGGCATCGGTCATGCGCGTGTACAGCGGCAGGCTGACCATGCGCTCGTACGCCAGTTGGCTGTGCGGGAACTGCTCGGGCTGGAGGTCGTAGCGGTCGCGCCAGTAGGGGTGCAGGTGCAGCGGGATGTAGTGCACGCTCACGCCGATGCCATCGGCAAAGAGCTGCTGGATGAGCTGATCACGTGTGATGCCCGCCTCGTCTTTCAGGCGAACCACGTAGAGGTGCCACGAATGGCGATCGCCCGCGTGCACGGGCCGCGGCGGCAGCACCAGCGGCAGGTCGGCCAACGCTGCGTCAAAGCGCTGCGCCAGGTGTTCGCGCTTGTGCTGAAAGCCCTCGATGCGCTGCAGCTGATGCAGGCCCAGTGCTGCGGCGATGTCGGTCAGGTTGTACTTGAAGCCGGGTGCCACGATCTCGTAGTACCAGCTCGGCACCTTGGCCGTGAAGCGATCGAAGGCATCGCGGTTGATGCCATGCAGGCGCATCACCTTGGCACGCGCGGCCAGCTCGGCGTTGCGCGTGACCAGCATGCCGCCTTCGCCCGTGGTCATGGTCTTGTTGGCGTAGAAACTGAAGACGATGGCGTCGCTGTCGTGCAAGCCGATCAGCTTGCCGCGCCAGGTGGTGGGCAGCGCGTGGGCCGCGTCTTCGACCACCTTCACGCCATGCTTTCGCGCGATGGCCTGCACCGCGTCCATGTCCACCGCCAGGCCGGCATAGTGCACCGGCATGATGGCCTTCGTTTTCGGCGTGATGGCCGCTTCGAGTTGGGCCAGGTCGATGTTGAGCGTGGCCGGGTCGATGTCCACCAGCTTGACGTCGGCGCCCAGGTAGCGCACGACTTCGGCCGTGGCCGTGAAGGTGTGCGTGGTGGTGATGACCTCGTCGCCCGGACCGATGCCCAGCGCTTCGAGCGCCAGGTGCAGGCCTGCGGTGGCCGAGTTCACGGCGATGCAATGCAGCCCGGGCTCACCCAGGAAGGCCCCGAACGCCTCTTCGAACTTGCGTGCCTTCGGGCCGGTGGTGACCCAGCCCGAGCGCAGCGTGTCGACGACCTCGGCGATTTCTTCTTCGCCGATTTCAGGCAGGGCGAAGGGCAGGAAGGCGGGCTTGTTGTCGGTGCTCATGGGCAAGTCAGGGGCGAAGGAGGTGCGGAAAAGGCGGCGGCAAAAGAGGCTGGAAGGACTGCAAAGGGGCCTCGGCCGCTCACCTGGTCAGGCGGCCGAACGCCGGGTCGGGCTTGCCACGCAGCAAGGCATCGAACCACCCGCTGAGCGAGCCCAGTCCATACCCGAAATGGTAGGCCGCAATCACATCGGGCAGGTGCCAGAACAGCTCGCGCCCGGCTTCACCGGCGATGCGCCAGCTCACGGCCAGCACGGCCGAGCCATACAGCAGCGTCAGCGCCAACAGGCCGGCGGTGCCAACGGCCGACACCCACAGCGCACCCAGGCGGTAATTCTGGCCTGGCTCGATCAACAGGGCCACGGCGGAGCCCGCGATCATCAGCAGCACACACAGCAGCAGCGCGGCCACGAACAGGCCGGGGACGAGGTGACGCAGCGCGGCAGCCTGACCGTGCTTTCTCATCACGAAGGGTTTCCAGTAGCCGTACTGGCGGTACTGCCGAAAGACATCGCCCTTGCTGCTGCGCGGGAAGTAGACCGAACGGATCGACGACGACTGCCAGATGCGCCCGCCGCCCCGGTGGATGCGCAGGTTGTGCTCGTCATCCTGGTTGCGCACCAGGTTCTCGTCGAAACCACCGAAGCGCTCGAAGGTGCTGCGCGGCCATGCGCCCAGGTAAACGGTGTCGGCCTCGCCGTTGTGGGCCAGGTCGCGAGACAAGGCCCCGCCAGCCACCCACTTCGACTGGAAAGCCGCCGCCACGGCGCGCTGCACACGCGCCTGGGGGCCCTCGCCACCTTGCGCCCGCCAGGGGCCGCCCACGTTGTCGGCGCCGGTGGCCTGCCAAGTGGCCAGGCACTGGGCGATGTAGTCCTCGGCGTAGACCGTGTGCACGTCCAGGCGCACGATGAACTCACCCGTGGCGCGCTCGATGCAGCGGTTCAGCCCGGTCGAGACGATGCGCCCAGGGTTGTCGATCATCGAAAAGTGCATGGCCTT
>NZ_DCXA01000327.1:10164-11046 GCF_002328915.1 Aquabacterium sp. UBA2148 | reverse complement strand
TCGTGGTGATCGCGGTGGTGGTGTGCAGCCGGCTGCACGACTCGCGCCTGGGCCGAGCCTGGATGGCCATCCGCGAGGACGAGATCGCTGCCAAGGCCATGGGCCTGAACGTGCGCAACCTCAAGCTCCTGGCCTTCGGGCTGGGCGCCACCTTCGGCGGTGTGGCGGGCGTGCTGTTCGCGAGCTTTCAGGGTTTCGTCTCACCTGAATCGTTCAGCCTGCAGGAGTCGGTGCTGGTGGTGGCCATGGTGGTGCTGGGCGGGTTGGGGCACATCCCTGGCGTGATCCTGGGCGCCTTCCTGTTGGCGGCTTTGCCCGAGGTGCTGCGCCATGTCGCTGGCCCTTTGCAGGCCATGACCGATGGGCGGCTGGATGCGGCCATCTTGCGTCAGTTGCTGGTGGCCCTGGCCATGATCGGCATCATGCTGCTGCGTCCGCGCGGCTTGTGGCCTTCGCCGCGCCACGAAGACCGGCTCATCCCCGATGACGGAGCGCCAGGCAACGCCAGCGTGAACGCGCAGGGAGGCCGGGCATGAGCCGACCATTGCTTCAGGTGCAAGGCGTGAGCAAGCGTTTCGGTGGCGTGCAAGCGCTCAGCGATGTCGGGCTGAACGTGCTGGCGGGGCAGGTGCACGGGCTGATCGGTCCCAATGGCGCGGGCAAGACCACCTTCTTCAACACCATCACCGGCCTGGTGCCAGTGGATGCGGGTCGGTTCGAGCTCGACGGACGCACTTACAAGCCAAGCGCTGTCCACCTGGTGGCCAAGGCCGGCATTGCACGCACCTTCCAGAACATCCGTTTGTTCGCCGACATGACCGCGCTGGACAACGTGCGCGTGGGACGCCATGTGCGCAGCCGCGTGGGCTGGTGGCAGGCGAA
>NZ_DCXA01000327.1:0-10062 GCF_002328915.1 Aquabacterium sp. UBA2148 | reverse complement strand
CACGGGCCTTCCTGCATGAGGAGCAGCTCATCACCGACAAGGCCCGCGAGCTGCTGACCTTTGTCGGGCTGGAGGGCCGGGCGCAGCAGACCGCGCGGACCCTGAGCTACGGCGACCAGCGCCGCCTGGAGATCGCCCGCGCGCTGGCCACAGAACCCAAGCTGTTGGCTTTGGACGAGCCCGCCTCCGGCATGAACGCCACCGAGAAGGTGCAACTGCGGGAGTTGATCGAGCGCATCCGTCAGCAGGGCCGAGCCGTGCTGCTGATCGAGCACGATGTGAAGCTGGTCATGGGCCTGTGTGACCACGTGACCGTGCTGGATCAGGGCAAGCTGATCGCCAGCGGCTCGCCCGCCGAGGTTCAGCGCCACCCGGCGGTGATCGCGGCATACCTGGGCACCTCGCACGCGCCGGTGGCGGCCAAGGGTGATGCCCGGCAGGGGGAGGGCGACTGATGACGACCCCATCGAACAAGCTGCTGGAGCTGCGCGACCTGCGCGTGGCCTATGGCGGCATCCAGGCCGTCAAGGGCCTGAACCTTGAATTGCGTGAAGGTGAGTTGGTCAGCCTGATCGGTGCCAACGGCGCTGGCAAGTCGACCACGCTCAAAGCCATCTGCGGCTTGCTCCAACCCCAGGGTGGCGAGGTGCGCTACCAAGGCCGCGCCATCGGGGCACAAGGTCCGTGGGACCTGGTCGCGCAAGGCCTGGTGATGGTGCCCGAAGGCCGCGGCATCTTCGCGCGCATGAGCATCGAAGAGAACCTGCGCATGGGGGCCTACTTGCGCCGCGATGGCGAAGTCGACGCCGACATCGACGCGGTGTACCAGCGCTTTCCGCGCCTGAAGGAGCGGCATCGTCAGCTGGCCGGCACCTTGTCGGGTGGTGAGCAGCAGATGCTGGCCATGGGCCGCGCGCTGCTGGCGCGTCCCAAGCTGCTGCTGCTCGACGAGCCCACCATGGGCCTGGCGCCCATCATCGTCGACCAGATCTTCGAGGTGGTGCGCGATGTGCACGCGCAAGGCGTGACGGTGCTGCTGGTCGAGCAGAACGCGCAGCGTGCCTTGCAGATGGCCGATCGGGCTTACGTGCTCGAGTCAGGCGAGTTGGCGCTCAGCGGTGAGGCCGCTGAGCTGCTCGGCGACGCGCGGGTGCAGGCGGCGTACCTGGGGGGTTGACCTGGGGGCTGAGCCCCCATGAAAAACGCCCCCGAAGGGGCGTTGGGCAGGGCCTTTCAAAGGCGTTCTGCTCACTTGGGCTGTTGCTTGACGGCCACCAGAGAAGACACGTACCGACCGCCGTCGTAGATCGGGGAGTTCGAGGCGGGGTCTGTGCGTGTGTTGGACTTGGTGATGTCCACCGCGCCGATCACTGCGGCAGCCTGTGGGCCAATGAACGACCCACTTGCGGCGCCCGTGATGGGCACCGGGCGCAAGGTCTTGGGATTGCGCTTGAGGTCGTCCGCATTGAACGACGTCGCCTGCCAGTTTGCTCCCGCGATGGTGCCGCTCATGTAGAAGCCCACCTGGCCCTGCAGTTGCAACTGGCCAGACGTTGTTTGCTGAACCGTCACACCAGCTTGGTCCCTGCCACCGTTCACGGTGGCATTGAAGGTGCCGTTGCCGAAGTTGGTGTTCATGACAATGAAGCCCGTGCGCACATTGCCCTCATTGACCATGTAGCCCGAGTAGGTGGCTGTGACGTTGTTGCGCAGCAGCACCGCCATGTCGTTCTCGGGGGTGGTCACGCCCCACACACCGTAGAACTGAGCCGAGGGGCGTTGATTGAGCGCCTCTGCCTGTGGGGTGCCGCTCACGTAGCGGGTGATCTCGCCGTTGAAGTGATCCAGTTCGGAGGGCGCACCAGGCAAGTTGCTGGCGACCGAGCCCAGCTGAGTCAGGATCGAGCCATATTCCATGGAGGTTTCCGAAACCGCCTCGCGCACATGCGCGGATGAGCCGCTCAACACCATCGGGCCGAACTGGTCGAAAGCCGGCACGGCGTCCCGAATGCTGACGGTGCTCACGGTGACTTCCTGTGGCATCCAGGATGTGCCATCGGTTTCAAGCTTGAAAGCTTGTCGAGCCGGTGCAAATCGACCTTCAACCGCTGCAGCCTGCTCCAGGATCGGCGATTCCACTGCGTAGATCACGCCAAAGCCGACCAGCTTGCCCACGCTGCCAGGGTCAACAGGAGGGGTGACGGGAGGAGTCGTGGTGGGTGTCACGTCGCCGATCGGGCGATACCTTTCCGGGCTGCTGGCCAGCAAAGGCAGCGGCGTTTGCGGACCAGCGGCCGTTGGCTCAAGCTCCTCCCAGATGCCCCACTCACAAACCGAGTCCTTGGCGATCGTCACGTCGGCATACAGAACCACCTTCGCGAAGTTGTCTTGCGAAGGAGCCGTTGTTTGAACAGCCGTGCAGCCTGTGGCGGGCTTTTTGATCTCCTCTGCATGGGCGCTCAGGCTGCATGCGGCGGCCACTGCGGTGGCCAGGAGGGTCGGGATGCGGTTTGCCATGGTGGTGCTCCTGCTATCAGAAACTGCGATTGAGGTTGATCGTGACGGTGTCGCGGTCGTAGCCGTACAAGGTCACATTGGCCTTGTTGTGGATGTTGGTGAGGGTGGCGGCGAGCTGCCACTTCTCCATCAGACCGGCGTTGAAGGTGTAGGCCGCGCCCAGTTCGATGCGGCGCTCGGTCTCGCGGCGGCTGACCGCAAACACAGGCTCGACACCGATGTGGCGTGCGTTGCGCCAGGCGGCGCGGGTGAACAGGTCGATGCCGGCGAGCTGCGCGCGAGCGCCCACGAACCACTCGTCACCGGTGTAGCTGAAGCGGTCTTCGCGAGCCGATTCTTCGAACAGGCGCACGCCGCCTTGCAGCGACCAAGTCTGGTTGCCCATCATGCGGCCATAGCTGGCGCCGACGCTGCGGTACTGGCCTTCGCGGGCAGAGTCACCAGCGCGGTGGAAGTCGCGCTTGACCCACTGCGCGTCAAGCGTGAGTTCGCCGCTGCGGCCGACCTTCCAGGTGCCCGAGGGGCTGATGGAGCTGTAGAGGCCCAGGTGCTCGCCACCGAAATGCAGGTCGTCGAGCTGGAAGTTCAGGTTGCCGCGCCAGCTGTTGCCAACGATGAGGGCGGGGCCGGTGGCCACGGTCACGACACCCAGGTCGTACTCGTTGAACTGCTTGTAGCCCTTGTGATAGAGGCCCAGGGAGCTGGTCCACAGCAGGCGCGAGGGCTGGTCGAGCACGCGCACGGGGGCAGGGCGTTGCCAGGTGTGGCGCAGCTCGGCCTGGGCGATGCTGCCCCAGTCGGACTTGTTGGTGAACTCGGAGTTGAGCAGCAGGTCACCACCGTTGAACGAGCCCAGCAGGGTCGAATCGGGGCCGGCGTTGACGTTGCTGTCGTAGATCAGACCGAGCGAGACGTTGGCTTCGAAGCGGTGGGGCTGACCGAAGTTGGCGCGCTCTTCCAGCTCGATCTGCTTGAGGAAGCTGCTGATCGACAGGCGAACGGTCTCAGGGGTGTTCGGGTCCTTGAGCACGCGCTCGGCCTCGGCGCGCGCACGGGCGTAGTCCAGCGTGCGGTGGTAGGCAACGGCGAGCTCGAGGCGTGCGCGGTTGAGCGTCGGGTTGGCCGCCAGCAAAGACTCCAGGGTCTCGATCGAGGCGTAAGGCAGCCCCGTCTCGCGCTGGTACAGGCCGAGGCGGTACTGATCGTCCACGCTCGATTGAGCCAGGCTGGCAGTGGACAGGGCGAAGAGCACACAGGCGGTCAGGCCTTTGAGGCCGGATCGTCCGAGGATCTGAGGCATGGAAATCTCCGTGTGGGCCTGGAACCCACATGTAAATTTTGTAAGTGATCCAGTATGGGTGGTTTGACCCATCTTGGGGGCATGGCTCCCCCCTGCGCCTTGGGGGGGGCAGAGGCGCAAAAAGCGAGGGTTCCCTCGAAAAAGGGGGGAGCTGACCGGTATTTTTGCACTAATGGCCCGGAGCCGAGCCAGCGCAGTGTACGAACCCGAGCCCCGCGCCACACCATCCAAAAGGACGGCTTTGGGCGAGGTCGCTCTTCAGAGCGCGGCGGTGATGCGCTCTGCGACGGACTTCAGGTGTGCCATGTCCGCCATCACGGCGGCGTGCGGCCTGCGCAGGTCGGCGATCGAGCCAGGGATCACGTGGATGTGAAAGTGCGGCACGGTCTGGCCGGCGGCCTCACCATTGAGTTGCATCAGCACGATGCCTTGGGCACCCAGGCCCTTCTTTTGCGCGTTGCCGATGCGGCGCACGGTGGCCATGCAGGCGGCCGCAGCGGCGTCGGACAGCTCGAACAGCGTGGTGGCCGCCTCCTTGGGGATGACCAGCGCGTGGCCTTCGGCCTGCGGCATGATGTCCATGAAGGCCAGCGTGTGCTCATCCTCGAAGAGCTTGATGCACGGGATCTCGCCGCGCAGGATCTTGGCAAAGATGTTGTTCGTGTCGTAGGCCATGGTCATCTCCTGTTCCTGTTGAAGGTGTGGGGTTCAGCCGCCGTGCTTGTCGGCTTCGCTGGTGAAAGCGTCGGCGTAGAAGAATTCGTCAGGCAGGCCTGCCCGGGTGGTGAAGTCACTGCGGGCGCTGCTGACCATGATCGGGGCGCCGCAGGCATAGACCTCGTGGGCAGACAGGTCTGGCAGGTCGGCCAGCACGGCCTGGTGCACGAAGCCGGTGCGGCCCTGCCAGCCGTCTTCGGGGTGGGCGTCGGAGAGCACGGGCACGTAGTTCAACCAGGGCAGCTCTGCGGCTTGCTGCGTGGCCCAGTCGTGCAGGTAGAGGTCGGCTCGGCTGCGGCAGCCCCAATACAGCGTGGTCGGGCGTTCGATGCCCTCGTGACGCATGTGCTCGACGATGGCCTTGATGGGGGCAAAGCCGGTGCCCGAGGCCAGCAGCACGATGGGGCGGTCGGAGTCGTCGCGCAGGAAGAAGGTGCCGTGCGGGCCTTCGACGCGCAGGATTTCCTTTTCCCTCATGCCACCGAAGACGTGGTCGGTGAACAGGCCACCCGGCATGTGGCGGATGTGCAGCTCGATGCCACCCGCAGTGCCCGGCTCTTTGGCGGTGTGCGGGGCGTTGGCCATGGAGTAGCTGCGCCGCACGCCGTCTTTGAGGATGAACTCGATGTACTGGCCGGCGCGAAAGCCGAATTGATGGGTGGCGGGCAGTTGCAGCCGGATCACCATCACGTCGGGCGCGACCGGCGTCAGGCTGGTCACGCGGGTGGGCATCTTGATGACCGGGTGATCGCCCAGGCCCACCACCTGCCGCGACTCGATGACGAGGTCGGTCTGAGGCGTGGCGCAGCAGCTCAGCATCCAGCCGGCGGCTTCTTCGGCCTCACTCAGGGCCTTGGCCTGGTGGGCGCCGTGGATGACGCGGCCCTCCAACAGCTTGCACTTGCACGAGCCACAGGCGCCGTCCTTGCAGCCGTAGGGCAGGCCGACACCGGAGCCGATGGCGGCGCTCAGCACGGTCTCATCGCGCTGCATGGAAAAAGAACGCCCGCTGGGCTGGATCGAGACGGTGAAACTCATGATCGAGGCGAAGAAAGAGGGCGCACGGCAAGGCGATTGGAAACAGGCATGATTCTCCCATGTCCCTTTTCAGGTCGTCCCCCGCTGTCGCTCCCGCCACCTGGTGTCCCCGTGCTTCGCCGCAGGTGCACAGACCCCGGGCTTTTCGCCAGGCTCGCTTGCTGATCGTGGGCTGCGGCGACGTGGGGCAGCGCGTGTTGCGCGAACTCGGCGGCAGGCTTCGCGTGCGCGTGCTGACCTCGTCTGCGTCGCGCGTGCCGGCCCTGCGGCAATGGGGCGTCACACCCTTGGTGGGCTCGCTCGATGTGCCTGGTTCATTGGCTCGGCTGGCAGGGCTGGCCCCACGCGTGCTGCACCTGGCGCCACCGCCCGGCAGCGGCAGCCGCGACCCCCGCACGGCGGCCCTGCTGCACGCATTGGCGCAGCGCGGCGGGTCGGTCAGCCTGGTTTATGGCAGCACCACTGGTGTGTATGGCGATGCGGCGGGCGCCTTCTTTGACGAGACGCGCACGGTCGCACCGCAGTCGGACCGCGCGCGCAGGCGTGTGGATGCCGAGCAGCGCTTGAGGGCGTTCGGGCGTCGCAAGGCGCGGGCCGCGCACCGTCACAGCGCTCGGCTGGAAGGTGGCGTGGCCGTGGGCATCCTGCGCATACCCGGCATCTACGCCGTGGGCCGCGAGGGTGGGGACCCGCGCGAGCGCGTGCGCAGAGGCTCGCCGGTGCTGGCGCGCGAGCACGACGTCTACACCAACCACATCCACGCCGATGACCTGGCCCGCGCCTGCATGCTGGCCTTGTGGCGGCTCAAGCCGCAGCGCGTGGTGCATGTGTGCGACGACACCCAGCACCTGATGGGCGATCACTTCGATCGGGTGGCCGACCTCAGCGGCTTGCCTCGCCCACCCAGGCTGGCGCGCGACGAGTTGCGTGCGCGGGTCAGTCCGATGCAATGGAGCTTCCTGTGCGAGTCGCGTCGACTGAGCAATGTCCGGATGAAACACGAACTTGGCCTGGTGTTGCGTCACCCGGGGCTGTCGCTGGACCCATCCCCCCTGGACATGGGGGCAACCCCGACCGGCTGAGGCGAACTTCGGGGGCAGACTCGCCAACCATCCGAGTTCAACACACACCACCAGAGGGGTTCCCACATGCGCATCAGCTTGCACACCAGCGTCCGACTGGCCCTGACCGCCGCTGCCTTGGCCGCAGCATCGTCGGCCCAGGCTTACTCTCAGATCGTCGCCTTTGGCGACAGCCTGTCCGACAACGGCAACCTGCATGCCCTGATGGCGAAGTTCGGTGTGGACACGCCCGCCTCGCCGTATTTCGAGGGTCGGTTCAGCGACGGCCCCGTGGCGGTGGAAGTCATGGCCAAGCAGCTGGGCCTGGCGCTCGATGACCGCGCATACGGTGGCGCCACCACCGGCACGGGCAACAAGACGGCCACGCCCATCCTGGACGCCACCGGCATGACCTCTCAGGTCAAGCAGTACCTCGGCGAGAAGTCGAACGCGGTGGACGCCGAGGCTTTGTACTTCGTGTGGGGCGGCGGCAATGATGTCTTCAAGCTGCTCGACAGCGCCACGCCGATCACGACGGAGACGGTCACCCAGTTGTTGATTCAGGCTCGCAGCAACTACGAGGGCATGATCCGCTCGCTGGACGCCGGTGGTGCGCAGCACTTCTTCCTGCCGACGCTGCCCGACCTGGGCGCCAGTGGCCTGGGCTTTGCGGGTGGCACGCAGCTGCAGAACGCCTTGCATCAGATCAGCGTGGCCTTCAACCAGGGCCTGACCTTCACCGCCAACAAGCTGGAGGCCGAGCTGGGCGTGGACATCACCTTGTTCGATGTCTACCCCTCGTTCCTGGCCGTGACCAAGGAGATCGTCGGCGCGGGTGGCACCGCCAGCCTGCCTTGCTGGACCGGCAACTACAGCGGCACCGGCGGCACCCTTTGCGCCGACTCCGATCAGCACGTGCTGTTCGACAAAGTGCACCCCACGGCCTACGTGCACAACCACCTGGGGCTGCAAATGGCTGCCGCCGTGCCCGAGCCTGGCACCTGGGTGCTGAGCTTCACCGGCCTGTTGGCCGTGGGTGCGCTGGCCCGTCGTCGCCAACAGGCGGCCGTCAAGTCGGCGCTGGTGTCTTGTCCTTGAAGTGACAGGTCGCGGCCACGCTGCATTCCCAGCAGCGTGGTTTGCGTGCCTGGCAAACATAGCGCCCATGCAGGATCAACCAATGGTGCGCGTGCTGCAGGTAAGGCGCAGGGATGCGCTTGAGCAGCTTGAGCTCCACCGCCAGCGGCGTCTTGCCAGGCGCGAGCCCGGTTCGGTTGCCCATGCGAAAGATGTGCGTGTCCACCGCCATGGTGGGCTCGCCGAACGCCACGTTGAGCACGACATTGGCTGTTTTGCGCCCCACGCCCGGCAGCGCCTCCAGGGCCTCTCGGTCGTGCGGCACCTCGCCGCCGTGCTGCTCGATGAGGATGCGGCAGGTCTCCAGCAGGTGCCGGGCCTTGCTTTTGTACAGGCCGATGGTGCGGATGTGTTCGCAAAGGCCTTCTTCGCCCAGCGCCAGGATGGTGGCGGGCGTGTTGGCCACGGGAAAGAGCTTGGCCGTGGCCTTGTTGACGCCCACGTCGGTCGCCTGAGCTGAGAGCAACACGGCGGTCAGCAACTCGAAGGGCGTGCTGTAGTGCAGCTCGGTCTCGGGGTGGGGGTTGGCGGCCTGAAGTGTTTGGAAAAACGCTTCGATCTCGGCCGGTTTCATCAGGGTGCTGGGACGGGTCACTTCGGGTCGATTCAGATCAGGACGATGGCGTCGGGCAGTTCGTTGGGGTTGTGCGCGTGGGCCGGGGCCGGGAAGTGTGCGTGCAGCAGGTCACCGACGCGGGCGATGGCTTGCTGCAGGCCTGCTTCGATCTCGCCTTGCGCCAGCGCCTGGCCCAGGTGATCGGCCAGCGCCTGCCAGGTCTCGGGCGGCACGCGCTGGCTCAGGCCTCGGTCGGCCACCACCTCGATGCGGCGGTCGGCCAGCAGCAGGTGGATGAGCACGCCATTGTTGTGCTCGGTGTCCCAAACGCGCAGCAGGCCGAAGCACTCGATGGCGCGTTGGCGGGGGCTTTGGCCGCGCCACAGCCGGGGCAGGCTCAAGCCTGCTTCCACGCATATGCGCAGCTCACCCAGGTGGCGGGCCTCGCTGGCGCGCACCGCCGCTTCGAGGCGTTGCCGGGCGTCGTCGGGCAGGTGCCGACGGCTGTCGGCAGCGTCCAGCCAGAGGTGGCGCAGCCAGCTGGCAGCCGTGCGCTGGAAGGCGGGTGTGTTCGGGTGTTCAGCCATGTGTCACCAGCGGCCCGATGCGCTGCCGCCTCCGAAGTCGCCACCGCCGCCCGATGACCAGCCGCCCCCGCCGGAAGACCAGCCACCACCGCCTCCCCAGCCGCCACCCGGGCCACCGCCCCAGCCGCCTCTGCGCGCGCCGCCGTTGCCCATGGCCAGCGCGAAGATGGCCACCACCACGCTGGCCACCCCGCCCAGCATCAAGCTGGTGGTGAGCCACCACACGATGCCGCCGCCCAGCCCGCCGGTGAGCATGGCGCCGAGTTTGCGGCCGAAGATGGCACCGAGCACCCCCGCGACGATGGGCACGCCGATGAGGCCGAAGACGACGAGGTCTTCAAGTTGCGCCCCAGGTGGGGAGTGGGGGCGACCAGGCTCGGGCAGGGGCAGTTCTTCGCCACGCACGCGGGCCATCAACTGATCGACCCCCGCGTCGATGCCCGCAGCCACGTCACCGCGCTTGAAGGCCGGCACGATGGCGCCTTCGATGATGCGGCTGGCGGCCAGGTCCGGCACCGCGCCCTCCAGGGCCTTGGCCACCTCGATGCGCACGCGCCGGTCGTTGAGGGCCACGACCAGCAGCAGGCCATCGCCCACGTTGCGCCGGCCGATCTTCCAGGTGTCGCCCACGCGCTGGGCGTAGGCGGCGATGTCCTCAGGTTGCGTGGTGGGCACGATCAGCACAACGAGTTGCGTGCCGCGTTCGCGCTCGAAGGCCGAGAGCTTGTCGTCGATCGCCTGGCGCTGTGGTGCGGCGAGTGCGCTGGCCTGATCGATGACGTGACCGCTGAGCGCCGGAACGGGCAGCACCCCGCCGTCCTGGGCTTGTGCGGCCACGCCCAGACCGCCCAGCATCAGCCAGGTCAGCAGCAGGCTCAGGAAGCCGCGCAGCACCGCTGTCATCGCGTGCCTGCCTCAGCTCACTTCTTGTCGCCGAAATCGACCGTGGGCGGCTGCGAGATCTGGGCTTCGTTTTGCACCGTGAAGCCGGGCTTGACCTCGTAACCCATCACCTTGGCGGTGAGGTTGCTGGGGAAGCTGCGCGCGAGCACGTTGTACTCCTGCACGGTCTGGATGTAGCGGTTGCGTGCCACGGTGATGCGGTTCTCGGTGCCTTCGAGCTGCACGCGCAGGTCCTGGAAGCCCTGG
>NZ_DCXA01000051.1:26593-27463 GCF_002328915.1 Aquabacterium sp. UBA2148 | reverse complement strand
TTCCACGACACCTACGGCCAGGCGCTGGCCAACATCCTGGCCTGCTTGCAGCTGGGCGTGCACACCTTCGATGCCAGCGTGGCCGGCCTGGGCGGCTGCCCCTACGCCAAGGGCGCCACCGGCAACGTGGCCACCGAAGACGTGGTCTACCTGCTGCATGGGCTGGGCATTCAGACCGGCATCGACCTGGACAAGCTGGTGGACGCGGGGGCCTTCATCTCGCAGGCGCTGGGGCGGCCCACGGCCTCGCGCGTGGCCCGCGCCACCTTGGCCAAGCGCTCAAGGCAAGTCGGCGCGAGTTGATCTGCGCCGATCGCTCCCCGCCCGCACCAACCACCCCACCTACCGACCACGCCCGCCCCGTTCACCACAAACCGAACGGCAAACAGCGACCCGCGAAGTTCACCGCATCACACCGAGGAGACTCACCATGACCCTGCCCGGCCTGAACCACCACCTGGGTGAAGACATCGATGCCTTGCGCGAAGCCGTTCGCGCCTTCGTCGACAAAGAGCTCGCGCCCCGCGCCGCCGACATCGACCGCGACAACCTCTTCCCCACCGACATGTGGAAGAAGCTGGGCGACCTCGGCCTGCATGGCCTGACGGTGTCCGAGGAGTACGGCGGCACCAACCTCGGCTACCTGGCCCACATGGTGGCCATGGAAGAGGTCAGCCGCGGCAGCGCCTCGGTGGGCCTGAGTTATGGCGCGCACTCCAACCTGTGCGTCAACCAGATCCACCGCAACGGCACCGAGGCGCAAAAGCGCAAATACCTGCCCCAGCTCATCAGCGGCGACTTCGTGGGTGCGCTGGCCATGAGCGAGCCCAACGCCGGCTCCGACGTGGTCAGCATGAAGCTGCGCGCCGA
>NZ_DCXA01000051.1:23062-26517 GCF_002328915.1 Aquabacterium sp. UBA2148 | reverse complement strand
TCAACGGCAGCAAGATGTGGATCACCAACGGCGGCGATGCCGATGTGCTCGTCGTCTACGCCAAGACCGACCCGGATCATGACGACCCCCACGCTTCGCTGCCCCCCGAGGGGGCTCGCCCGCCTTCGGGCGGCCGGGCGGCCGGGCGTGCCGGCGCCAAGAGCATCACCGCCTTCCTCATCGAAAAAGGCATGAAGGGCTTCAGCAAAGGCCAGCACCTCGACAAGCTGGGCATGCGCGGCTCCAACACCTACCCGCTGTTCTTCGAGGACTGCGAGGTGCCTGCCGAGAACGTGCTGGGCGGCGAAGGCAACGGCACCAAGGTGCTCATGAGCGGCCTGGACTACGAGCGCGCCGTGCTCTCGGGCGGGCCGCTGGGCATCATGCAATCGGTCATGGACCACGTGATCCCCTACGTCCACGAGCGCAAGCAATTCGGCCAGGCCATCGGCGAGTTCCAGCTGCTCCAAGGCAAGCTCGCCGACATGTACACGGTGCAGCAAGCCGGTCGGGCGCTGGCCTACACCGTGGCCAAGAACCTCGACGCCCTGGGCAGCCAGCATGCCCGCCACGTGCGCAAGGACTGCGCAGCGCTCATCCTCTGGACGGCCGAGAAAGCCACCTGGATGGCCGGCGAAGGCATCCAGATTTTCGGGGGCAACGGCTACATCAACGACTACCCGCTCGGCCGCCTGTGGCGCGACGCCAAACTCTACGAAATCGGGGCCGGCACCAGCGAAATCCGACGCATGTTGATCGGCCGAGAGCTGTTCAATGCCACGTCATGACGCCCTGAGTGCCCTCCTGTCGCACAGGGTGCCCTCGGGGTGCCCCCCGAACCCCTACGATCCAACCCAGATCAAATCTGGAACCCAAACGGGTCCGCGACACGGAGACAGACATGAGCCAACAAGCCCTGAACAACGCCAAGGAACTCGTTGCCCGCGAGAAGCTTGACTTCGGTCTGGACGGCGACCTGCCGCGCTGGTGGTACGAGAACAACCCCTACAAGTCGCGCCTGATCGACGCCCTGCAAGCGGCCTTCCCCGATGGCGAGCGCTATTTCATCTCGTGCGTTCGCGCCTTCCGTGAGCAAACCACCGACCCCAAGCTGCAAGCCGAGATCAAGACCTTCATCCGCCAGGAAGGCCAGCACGGCATCGTGCACTCCAAGTACAACCAGCGCCTGCGCGAGCAAGGCATGGACGTGGACGCCATCGTTGATTTCATCAACCGAAACAACGAGTTCCACAACAAGCACTTCTCCAAGGAATACAACCTGGCGCTGACCTCCGCCTTCGAGCACTTCACCGCCATGCTCGCCGAGATCTTCTTCGTCAAGAAGGAAACCATGGCCAACGCCGACCCCAAGCTGCGCGCCATGATGGCGTGGCACGCGGTGGAAGAGATGGAGCACAAGGCCGTGGCCTACGACGTGATGCAGCAGGTCGCCAAGGTGGGCTACTTCAAGCGTTGCGCGGCCATGGTGCACGTCATCCTGTTCCTGAGCCTGCTGACCATGCGCTTCACCAACCGCCTGCTCAAGAACGACGGCTTCTCGTTCGGTCAACGCATGTGGATGCTGGCCAAGTCGCGCTGGTGGCTGTTCGGCTACAAGGGCGTGCTCTCCAGCCACCTGGGCACGCTGCTGGCCTACTTCAAGCCCGGGTTCCACCCCTGGCAGCAAGAAGCCATCCACAACTACGACGCCTGGGTCGAAGCCTACGACCGCACCGGTGACCCGATGGAAGCTGGCGCCGCGCTGTACCAGGCCGCCCACTGATCTCATCACGGGCTGAAAAGCACTGAACGCGCTTATCGCGCGACCGCGGGCCGCACGCCAAACCTGGCGTTGCGGCCCGCAGTCATTTCAAGCCGCCAGATCAGCGCTGCACGTCAGCGCAAGTCGGCATCGGCGATCCAGTTGCCGTGAAAGCCGGCCGGGACGCGCGCCGGGATGTGCACCACCGCCTGCGGCGGCCCGGTGAAGTCATCGGCGTTGATGACGTGGAGCTCGGCGGTGCCCGTCTGGCGGTTGTGCACCAGGCCCACCAGCCAGCCATCGTCCTCGGCGCCTTGGGCCTGGCGGGGCACGAAGACGAACTCGCCCGGCACCGCGTCGGCGCCGAAGTCGTGGCGCGAGGTCTGGCGCGTCTGCAGGTCATGGCGGTACAGCGCCTGACCGCCCGGCAGCCCCGGCTTGAAACCCACGGCGTAGGCATAACGGTAAGGCTCACCCGCCAGGCGCTCGTCAAAGCGCGGGAACTCCTGCGGCACGTCGTGCAGCAACTCGCGCACGACGCGGCCACCGCCAGCCGGCATCGTCCAGCGCTCGAATCGCGCGCCGGTGTCCAACTCCGGCCCCTGGCGCGAGCGGTCGAACATGCGGCGGTGCGCCACCACGTCCATCACCACGCCGCCATCGGGCAGGTCAAATGCGTTGCAGGGGTGAAAGACAAAGCACGGGTCCACGTCGAACCAGCGCATGTCCTTGGCCTCGCCGTCCCTGGGCAGCAGGCCCACGCGCGCCTGGTGACGGTCGTTCCAGGCATACGGAAACGGCGATCTGGTGAACAAGCGCTTGAACGAGAAGGTCACCGGCAAGTCCAGCACCACCACCCGGCTGCGCGTGATGGCGCAGTCGTGGATCATCGGCCCGTGCTGCACGGGGATGTCCACCACGCGGCTGACTTCGCCTTCCTTTGACACCCGCACGTACTGCACCTTGTGGCGCTTGAGCGCGTCATAACAAATGGCATGCAGTTCGCCAGTGCGCGGGTCGCGGTGCGGGTGCGCCGTGAAGGGCTGTTTCTTCGGGCTGTCGAAGGTGCCGTGGCGAATGCCCTCCAGCCGGGCATCGAGCTGCACGGGCAGCGCCCCCGCCTCCACCGACGCCCACACGCGACCGGCGTGGGCGTAGACGTTGGTGTTGACGACGTCGCTCATCCCCGCACGCGGCCCGGGCAGGATGGGGCGGCCCAAGGCCTTGTGCGCTGAGTTGCTGCCCACGTAGCGGCTGCGGTACCACTCGGCGCGGCCGGCTTTCAACCGCAAGCCATGCACCATGCCGTCGCCGATGAACCAGTGGTAGCGGCTGGGCTGGGGCTTGATCGGGTTCGGGCCGATGCGCGCGTACAGGCCGTTGAGCGCCTCGGGCAGCGAACCGCTCACGCGCAGCGCGGTGGATTCCGTCTCGCTGGCCACCGGCGCGAAAACATCGTCCAGGAAGGTGGGCGTGGCGGGCTCGGCGGGGCGTGAGCCGATCCAGGGCAAGGTCAGCGACATGTTTGGGTCTCCAGATGTTGACAGCGTGAACATGCGCATGACACCACGATATGTGGACAATGTCAACATCATGGTTTCACCAAAGTCCGAACGCGCCTACCACCACGGCGACCTGCGCAACGCCCTCATCGAGGCGGGCCTGAGCGCCCTGGCGTCGCAGGACGCCTCTC
>NZ_DCXA01000051.1:11397-23003 GCF_002328915.1 Aquabacterium sp. UBA2148 | reverse complement strand
CCTGGCGTCGCAGGACGCCTCCGAGCTCAGCCTGCGGGCGCTGGCACGCGATCTGGGCGTGTCGGCCAACGCCGTCTACCGCCACTTCGCCGACAAGGAGGCGCTGCTCAGCGCCCTGGCCGCCGAAGGTTTCAGGCGCTTCGCGCGGGCCCAGGCCGAAGCGCGCGCCAAGTCCGAGCAAGACCCGCTGGCCACTGGCATGGGCTACGTGCACTTTGCGCAGCAGCACCCCGCCCTGTTCCGGCTGATGTTTGGCAGCTTCACCCGCTCGCACGAGGACGCCGAACTGCAAGAAGCCGCCATCGACGCCTTCGGCCAACTGCTGCAAGACTCGCGCGCACCAGGCCAGACCGGCGACATCGACGAAGCCACGATG
Source organism: Aquabacterium sp. UBA2148 (assembly GCF_002328915.1). Lineage (NCBI taxonomy): Bacteria > Pseudomonadati > Pseudomonadota > Betaproteobacteria > Burkholderiales > Sphaerotilaceae > Aquabacterium > Aquabacterium sp. UBA2148. Next base: position 22,627 of record NZ_DCXA01000051.1, on the reverse strand, counting down.
ATGCTGGCCATCGCCCGCTGGAGCCTGGTTCACGGCCTGAGCCACCTGCTGCTCGAAGGCCAGCTCGGGCTGTTCGGCGCCCAGGGCAACCAGCACGACGCCCTCATCGCAGCGGTGCTGAATGCATCGGCCGGCGGGATGAAATCACCCGCCATGACCCCAGCCGGCGATCAGCCCCTGGGCAAACCGTCCACAAAAGCCAGCAGCTGACCGGGCTGCATCGCCACCCAGGGCTCATCCAGCGTCAGCGGCTGCGTGGCGATGACGGCCACGCGGTCACCCGGCTGCGCCTGCTCCGCGAAGTTGACCTCCACGTCCTGGTCCTGCAGTCGCGCCACGCCGAAGGGGTGCTGGCGCACCAGGTGGTGCAGGTGCGTGCTGCAATGCGCCCACAGCGCGTCGCCCTGGCTGAGCAGGAAGTTAAAGGTGCCGTGCCGGGCCACCTGTGGCACCAGCTCGGCCAGCGTGCGCGTGAGCTCATCGACATCGGGCAGGCTGGCGTGGCTCTTGGCCAGCTCCTGCATCAGCCAGCAAAAAGCAAGCTCGCTGTCGGTGTCTCCCACGGGCCTGAAAGCCGCGTGCAGCTTGGGCTGGAAGTCGACCAGGTTGCCGTTGTGCGCGAACACCCAGTAGCGACCCCACAGCTCGCGCACAAAGGGGTGGCAGTTCTCAAGCCGCACCTCGCCCTGCGTGGCCTTGCGGATGTGCGCAATCACCTGCTTGCTCTTGATGGGGTAGCGCTTGACCAGGTCGGCCACGGGCGACTGTGCCGCCGGCAGGTGGTCGACGAAATGGCGCAGGCCCCGGCCCTCGAAAAACGCGATGCCGAAGCCGTCGGCGTGCTCGGCCGAGCGCGTGGCGAAACCGGAGAACGAGAAAACGATGTCGGTGGGCTGGTTGCCGCTCATGCCCAACAGCTGGCACATGGAAGAACTCCGCAAAGGCTGCGCCGAAAAGGTCCGAGCACGCAGCCCCCGAGTGTAGGCGCCGGGCGGGTTTCATCCCCCGGGAGGAGGCGTTCGCGAAGGGGGTTCCAGCGGGTGGCCGACCAGGTTGGCGGAGGTCATAATCGCTACCGCTAACAAACGGCACCCTTTTTAACCAACCATCTCTTTTCTGGAACCCTGCCATGGCCTCCGTCAACAAAGTCACCCTCATCGGCAACCTGGGCCGCGACCCCGAAGTCCGCTACACGCCCAACGGCGCCGCCGTCTGCAACGTGTCCGTTGCCACCACGCGCAACTGGAAGGACAAGAACTCGGGCGACAAGGTCGAAGAAACCGAATGGCACCGCGTCGTCTTCTATGACCGCCTGGCCGAAATCGCTGGCGAGTACCTCAAGAAGGGCCGCTCGGTTTACGTCGAAGGCCGCCTGAAGACCCGCAAGTGGCAAGACAAGGACGGCAAGGACGTCTACACCACCGAAATCGTGGCCGATCAGATGCAGCTGCTGGGTGGGCGCGAAGGTGGTGGCGGCGGCGGTGGTGGCTACGGCGCACCGGCTGGTGGCGACGACTACGGTGACGCGCCGGCGCCCGCACCGCGTGCAGCGGCTCCGCGCCCGGCACCGGCTCCGCGGCCTGCTCCGGCGCCTGCGCCGAAGTCGGCCACCGGGTTTGATGACATGGATGACGACATCCCGTTCTGACCCTGAACGCTCCCTGAGGTGACTCAGGAGAAAGAAAAGCCCCAAGCGCATGTCGCCTTGGGGCTTTTTTTCTGCCGATCGCGGGGGCTGTCACGAAGCAATGGCTCACCGGATCGACAACTTCGCCACCAGGTAGTCGATCAGCACGCGCACCCGCAGCGGTTTGTGGCGGTCGGCTGAATACAGCAGCGAGAACGGCCGCGATGCACCACTCCACTCTGGCAACAGCTCCACCAGGCGCCCTTCACGCAGGTCGTCCTCAACGAGGAACCGGTAGGTCTGCAACACGCCTGCGCCTGCGCGGGCCAGCGTCACCGGGCCCAGGACGTCGTCCGTGCAGCGCAGCCGGCCAGTGATCGCCAATTCGACGATCCGGCCATCCTGGCAAACCAACCAGGGCACAGGCTGACCGGTGTTGGGCTGCACGAAGGGCAGGCACTCGTGCAGCTTCAGGTCCTCGGCCGTTCTAGGCTTGGGCCGGCCACGCAGGTAAGCAGGCGACGCCACGATCACCAGCGCTGCGTCTTCGAGCTTGCGCGCCACCAGCCCCGAGTCGGGTGGTGTGCGGGCGCGCACAGCCAAGTCGAAGCCCTCTGCGGTGAAGTCGACATTGCGGTTGGTCAGCTGCAAATCCAGCTCGATGGCGGGGTACTTCCTGGCGAACGCCGGCAGCAAGGGCAACACACGGTGGTGCCCGTAGGAAGTGGGCAGGCTGACGCGAACCTGTCCAGACGGAGTTTGCTGTTGCCCGGAGGCCTCCCGCTCGGCCTCGATCAACTGGCCCAAGGCCTGGCGGCACTGCTCGTGGTAACGCTGGCCCGCATCGGTGAGCCGCACGTGACGCGTGGTGCGCATCAACAGCTGCACGCCCAGACGCGCCTCCAGCCTGGCCACCGAGCGGCTCACGGCCGCCGCAGTCAAGCCGGCGGCTTTGGCAGCGGCCGTGAAGCCACCGTGTTGCACCGTGAGGCAGAACAACTCGATGCTGCCGAGCTGCAGGTCGCTGAACTGGCGGGTCATTGGCGACGTCCATGTAAACAATGAATTGAACGACGGCCAGTTTATTGCGCTTCACATCCTCAATAAAGTCCATCGAACCCCAACACGCGCTCCGCGCCAGAGGACTCCCGATGATGAAGCTCTACTACGCCCCCGCCGCATGCTCGCTCGCACCACACATCGTGTTGCGCGAAGCAGGCCTGACCTTTGAACTCGCCAAAGTCGACACCAACCGCCACCTCACGGCCGACGGTGGTGACTTCTACGCGGTGAACCCGAAGGGCCAGGTGCCGGTGCTCGAACTCGATGACGGCGAGCGCCTGACCGAAGGGCCTGTGATCGCGCAGTACATCGCTGACAAGGCCGATGCCAGCTCACTGATGCCCCCAGCCGGCACCCTGGCGCGCTACCGCGTGATGGCCTGGCAAAACCACATCGCCAGCGAATTGCACAAGTCGTTCACACCGCTGTTTCACGACGACGTCGACTCCAACGCCAAGCAAGCCCTGGCTGCTGTGCTGCTCAAAAAGCTGACCTGGCTTGACGGGCAACTGGCGAGCGGCCCCTACCTCACGGGCGAGGCCTTCACCGCTGCCGACGCTTACCTGTTTGTCGTGCTGGGCTGGGCCCGATTCGTGAAGCTCGACATCGCCCACCTGACGCACCTGCAGGCTTTCCTCACGCGGGTGGCTGCACGGCCTGCGGTGCGCGAAGCGATGCGCGCCGAGGGCCTGCTCAGCTGAGTCAGCCCCCTTCAGGTTCAACAAGCTGCGCGGCGTCTCGCGCAGCTTCCATTCACCACCCATAGACACGAGAGGAACCGCCCATGCCTTACGTCCACATCCAGATCACGCGCGAAGGCGCGACCGTTGAACAGAAAGCCGAACTGATCCGAGGCACCACCGAACTCCTGGTGCGCGTGCTCGACAAGAACCCCGCGACCACGTTCGTCGTGATCGAAGAGGTCGACACCGATCACTGGGGCATCGGCGGCGAGACCGTGACGGTTTTGCGCCAGCGCACGCGCGAACAGGGCGCGCTGCGATGAATGCGCACCTGAGCCGCTATGGCGATGTGGTCGCCGTGCTGAACGACTACTTCGAGGGGCTGCGACACAGCGACACGCAGCGCCTTCGCCGGGTCTTCCATGAACAGGCGGTGTACGCGACCGCCAGCCATGGCCAGCCGCTGGTGTTGCGCATGGACGAGTACCTGCCGATCGTCGATGCGCGGCCCTCGCCGGCGTCAAAGGGCGAGGTGGGGACGGACGAGATCGTGTCGATCGAGTTCGTGGGGCACGCCACCGCGCTGGCGAAACTGCGGTGCTCGATTCTGCCCAGGTCCTTCCTGGATGTGTTGACCCTGATCCACGTGGATGGGCACTGGCAGGTCATTGCCAAGGTTTTTCACTGGGATGAGGAGGTTCAGGTGTTGGGCGGGTGAGCTGGCCAAGGTGCGGGTGGGGCCGGTGGGGGTGAGTGGTGTGGGATGGATGGGCGTTTCAGGCTGACAGCAGCCGTTCGACCCGCGACACCTTAGAAATCCAATCAGCGTTGCAGACATTCACCCTGCCAACCTGAGCGAGTTGGCTGACCTCGTGCAAGCCGTTCAGGGGCGCAGAGGGCAAACCGCTGCGGTCAAGCCCGGCGCTGGATGCTCGCCACATGGGCCACATCACGGCAGCTCGACTATCCAGCGGTGCGCGTTTTCTCGGATGAGTTCATTGAAGGCTTGAGTCTGCGGGGCATCAAGTTGCATGCCGCGGACGGACTCGCCTCCCCCTTCACTGTGCATGGGGATAAACAAGGCCAACCATTGCGGAGTGAGCGGCATCAAGCAGACCACGTCTTCATGGACGCCGATTTCATCCCCTAGACGTGGAACGCGAGCAAGCCGACGCTCGAGGTCGAAGCAGGGACGATCGGATGTGATGAACCCTGTGGCACTGTGGATCAGGCTAAGTCTCATCGCCATCAGCCGAGCGATGATCGTCGAGTTAAAACCTTCCTTATTGAACTCGTAGGCGTTCCGCACAGCGGCGCCAAGGCCCGGAAGAGAGGTGCTCGCTGCTTGCACCTCGCGCCGCTTGGCCTCCAGCGCACCCGGCGTTCGGAAATAGAGAGTTGCCGCGAATCGGGCGAGCTGCTCACGCCGAGCCTCAAGCGCCGTGAGCATGCTTGTCATGGTCTCCACCGGATCTTGTTGAAGCTGGGCGGTGTTTCCCAGAACGAAATCCCACAGGTTCATGACGCTAGCAAATGGGCCTTCGTACTCATGAAACGCCCTCTCCAGCTCGTTGTTGCGCTCTTCGTTGGGATTCTCGTAGTACCAGCTTTGCACCATTGAATCTCGTATGCTCATCTGCTTGGTGTCCCCCGATTCTTTGTCGGTGACCAGCAGATTCGTCTTATCAGGTGCCCAGCGGCCCAAGTAGACACGAGGTACATAGTGCTGTCGGCGGGTGAGTCCACTCATGAGGTGTCGGGGTGGTGAGGCGGGGTGAAGATACAACGTGTATGGTCGCACGATCAGACGATCCGAGCTTCGCCGCTGCGCTTTTGCCATCGCTGCAAACCCGCCGCCAACCGTCCCCCAAAGCCCTCAAGCCACCCCGATAAGATCAGCGGTCAAACCAGGGGCCCCACCATGACCGCACCCACATCCAAACTCCGCAGCTTCCAGCTCTTCGTCCGCAAGGTGGCCGCGCTGGCCCTGCCCTACTTCCGCTCCGAAGAGAAGTGGAAGGCCCGGGCCCTGTTGGCCGCCATCGTGGTGCTCAACCTGGGCGCGGTCTACATGCTGGTGCTCATCAACGACTGGAACCGCGTCTTCTACGACGCGCTGCAGAACAAGGACGCCAAGGTCTTCTGGCACGAGCTGGGTCGCTTCACCTACCTGGCGTTCGGCTTCATCGTCATCGCGGTCTACCGCTTCTACCTGACGCAGCTTTTGCAGGTGCGCTGGCGCACCTGGATGACGGCCCATTACCTCGACCGCTGGCTGGCCAACAAGGCCTTCTATCACTTCGAGCTGGCACGCTTCTCCAAGCACGACGGCGCCATCCCCGACAACCCCGACCAGCGCATCGCCGAAGACGTCAACCAGTTCACCAGCTACTCGGTGACGCTGACCATGGGCCTGCTCAACGCGGTGGTCACGCTGGCGAGCTTCGTGGGCATCTTGTGGTCGCTCTCGGGCAGCTTCGGCTTTCACTTCGACGGGCGGGAGTACGTCATCCCCGGCTTCATGGTGTGGATGGCGGTGGCGTACGCGCTGGCCGGCAGCGTGATCGCGCATTACGTGGGCCGCTCGCTGATCGGGCTGAACTTCCGCCAGCAGCGCGTCGAGGCGGACTTTCGCCACCACATGGTGCGGGTGCGCGAGTACAGCGAGTCGATCGCACTGGACCAGGGCGAGCCGGTGGAGCGCCAGCAGATCGGCCTGCGCTTTGGCGAGGTGCTGTCCAACTACCTGCAGCTGCTCAAGCGGCAGAAGGCGCTGACCTGGTTCACCGTGGGCTACGGGCAGGCGGCGGTGGTGTTTCCCTTCATCGTGGCGGCGCCCAGGTTCTTCAGCGGTGCCATCCAGCTGGGTGAGCTGATGCAGGTGGCCTCGGCCTTCGGGCGGGTGCAGGACTCTCTGTCCTGGTTCGTCGAGAACTACGACAGCCTGGCCGCCTGGCGCGCCACCACCGACCGCCTGACCAGTTTCGAAGAAAGCTTCACGGCGCTGGCTCAGCATGCGGGCGGCACCACCGAGCTGCGCCCCAGCCCCGATGCCGACTCGGTGTTGATCGACTCAGCCGAGATCAACCTGCCCGACGGCACACCGCTGATCCATGCCCAGGGCTTGGTGCTGCACGCCGGTCAGCACGTGCTGGTCAAGGGCCCGTCGGGCTCGGGCAAGTCGACGCTGTTCCGCACGCTGGCGGGCATCTGGCCTTGGGCGCGCGCCAAGCTGGCCCGCCCAGCCGACTTCGCGCAACGCGCCATGTTCCTGCCGCAGCGGCCTTACTTCCCCAATGGCTCGCTGCGCGAGGCCCTGGCCTACCCCGCCACGCCCGACCGCTACACCGAAGCGCAGATGCAGCAGGCCCTGCGCGACGCCCTGCTGCCGCAGCTGGCCGAGCAGCTCGACCGCGAAGACGCCTGGGGGCAGAAGCTCTCCGGCGGCGAGCAGCAGCGCCTGGCCATCGCGCGGGCCTTGCTCAAGCAGCCGCGCTGGCTGTTCGTGGACGAGGCCAGCAGCGCGCTCGACGAAGAGGCCGAGCGCGTGCTGTACCAGCGCCTGCGTGAGCTGGTGGCCGCGCAGAACGGCGCGCTGATCTCGATCGCGCACCGCCCGGGGGTGGCCGCCTTCCATGAGTGGCAATGGCAACTCAGCTGTGAGGCCTCGCGCCAGCATGCCTGGGAGGTGCAAGCCACACCTGCCCACTCGGCTGCGCCCATTGGCTAAGATGCCGGCACCTCCCCACACCCGAGCGCACCCCATGCAACTCCTGATCCTTGGCCTGGCGATCTTCCTGGGCGTTCACTCCGTCCGCATCTTTGCCGAGGGCTGGCGCAACGCGCGCCTGGTCGCCATGGGCGAGATGGCCTGGAAGGGCGTTTACTCGGTGGTCTCGCTGATCGGGCTGGTGCTGATCGTCAAGGGCTACGGCGAGGCTCGCCTTTCGCCCACGCTGCTGTGGGTCAGCCCGACGTGGGCGGCGCACCTGGCGGCCTTGCTCACGCTGCTGTCCTCCGTGCTGTTGACCGCGGCATACGTGCCAGGCAATGCGATCAAGCTGCGCCTCAAGCACCCCATGGTGCTGGGCGTGAAGGTGTGGGCCCTGGCTCACCTGCTGGCCAATGGCACGCTGGCCGACGTGGTCCTGTTCGGCAGCTTCCTGGCCTGGGCGATCTTGTGCTTCCGCTCGGCCCGGCGCCGTGAGGTGCCACCTGCGGCGGGACCGGCTTCCCCCCTGGCCACCACCTTGACCGTGGCCATTGGCCTGGGCGCCTGGGCCGCGTTCGCGATGTGGGGCCATGCAGCCCTCATCGGTGTGCGGCCCTTCGCGATGACGCCTGCTGCTGGGGCTTGAGCCAGCTCACCAGATGCGCACGTGCTTGCGCGAGCAGGCAGGCTGAAACGGTCCAGGTGCGTCAGGTGCGCATGAGCAGGTCTCTGTGGCGAAGCGATGTCAAACCGGGGCTTGATCTCGGCCCATGAACTTGTAGGCAGCAGCCCCCAGCACCGCGCCCACCATGGGCGCCACCCAGAACACCCACAGCTAAGACATGGCCCAGCTGCCGACGTACACGGCCACACCGGTGCTGCGCGCCGGGTTCACCGAGGTGTTGGTCACCGGGATGCTGACCAGGTGGATGAGGGTGAGCGCCAGGCCGATGGCGATGGGGGCGAAGCCCTTGGGTGCGTGGGCTGCCGTGGCGCCCAGGATGATGATCAGGAAGAACGCGGTCATCACGACCTCGGTGATGACACCGGCCAGCATGCTGTAGCCACCGGGCGAGTGCGGCCCGTAGCCATTGGATGCAAAGCCCTTGGCGAGCTCGAAACCCGGTGCACCCGACGCAACCACGTAGAGCACGCCCCCGGCCGCCACGGCGCCGAGCACCTGCGCCACCACATAGACAGGCAGCTTGGCGGCGGGAAAGCGCCCGCCTACCCACAGGCCCACCGACACGGCCGGGTTGAAGTGCCCACCCGAGATCGGCCCCACCGCGTAAGCCATGGTCAGCACCGACAGGCCAAAGGCCAGCGACACGCCAAGCAAGCCGATGCCCACGCCCGGAAATGCGGCCGCCAGCACAGCGCTGCCACAACCGCCCAGCACCAGCCAGAAGGTGCCCAGGAATTCAGCCAATGACGCTTTCATGGATCGACGCTCCCATCGTTTTGATGCCGCATGCTCGCATGCGGGTGTGACGCATTTTTGGCACGCGTCACGCGGGTGTCAACCCGATGGGTCAAACGCCTGGCTCGGAGCGCAAGCCGTCGATGACGCCTCGGAACACCCTCGATGTGGCGGCCACCAGCTTGGTGCGGTCTTCGCGGTACCCACCCAGCAGCCAGTGCGCGATCGGCTGGCTGACCGCGCCGATCATGGCGATGCCCAGCATGCGCGACTCGGTCTCGTCGATGTCTTCGGTGCTGAACTGCCGACGCGCAAAGGCCACCACCATGGCCGCAAAGCGCTCGATGTTGCGGGTGTAGACGCTGTTGACGCGATCGCTCACGCCGAGCACCTCCAACCAGCACACCCGGGCCACGCGGGGCTCGGACGCCATCTCGAAGACGGCGTTCAAGGCACGCTCGACGGCCACCATCGGGTCGCGCAGCGCGGCCTCGTCGGCCAAGGCGGCCAGCACCGCCTGCTGCAGGTGGTCGAACTCGCGCTCGTAAACGGCCACCAGCAGGTCTTCGGTGTTCTCGAAGGATTCGTAGAAGTAGCGGTCGGTCAGCTCGGCCTGGCGGCACAGTTGCCGCACGGTCGCGGTTCGGTAGCCGGTGGTGCCGAACACCTGCAGGCCGGCGTCCAGGAACTGCAGTCGGCGCCGGGCGACGCGTTCGAGCTGGCTTTCGCCCGCGTAGGCGCGTCCAGCTGGCGCGCCACCCACGGCGGGCGCCCCGGCGTCGGCGAGTTCGGAAAAGGATCGGGTCATCCCAGTATTTGACGACAATCGTCCTCACTTGTAAACTGACGACAACCATCTTCACTTGATGCGCCACAGGCGTTCCCCTCCACCATGCAGCAGTTCACCGCGATCATCATCGGCAGCGGCTTCGGCGGTCAGGCCGCCGCCGTCAACCTCCGGCGCATCGGCATCGACGACTTCCTGATCCTGGAGCGTCGCCCCTGGATGGGCGGCACCTGGAGCCAGAACAGCTACCCCGGCGCCGCGGTGGACGTGCAGTCGCCGCTGTACTCGCTGTCTTTCGAGCCCTACCCCTGGTCGCAGATGTTCGCCGAACAGGACGAGCTGGTCGAGTACACCAACCACGTGCTGGCCAAGTACCGCCTGCGCGAGCAGACGCGGCTCAACGCCAACGTCACGAAGGTGCAATGGGACGAGGCAGGCCAGCTCTGGCAGGTCAGCCTCGAAGGCGGTGACACGCTGCTGGCCAAGTACCTGATCAACGCCTCGGGCCCGCTGAGCACCCCGGTCATCCCCAACTTCAAGGGCCGCGACACCTTCCAGGGCAAGACCTTCCACACCAACGCCTGGGACCACGCCTACCAGCACGCCGGCAAGCGCGTGGCCATCATCGGCAGTGGGGCCAGCGCGGCGCAGGTCATCCCGGCCATCGCGCCCGATGTGAAGCAGCTGCACGTCTTCCAGCGCACGCCGCACTGGGTGCTGCCGCGCCCTGACCGCAAGTTCACGCCCTTTCAGCGCACGCTGCTCAAGTCCAAGCTGCTCTACAAGCTGCTGCGCACGGCCATCTACTGGGGCCTGGAGAGCCGCGTGGTCGGCTTCAAGTACTCCAAGACCATGCTCAAGCTGGTGGCCCAGCGCGAGGCCGAGCACCACATCAAAAAACAGATCGCCGACCCGAAGCTGCGCGCCGCCGTCACGCCCGACTACACCATCGGCTGCAAGCGCATCATCCTGTCGAGCACGCTGTACCCGGCGCTGTGCCGCCCCAACGTGAAGCTGCACCCCAAAGACGACGGCATCGCCGAGATCAACGAGCGCGGCATCCTCACCGCCAAGGGTGAACAGATCGACCTCGACTGCATCGTCTACTCGACGGGCTACGACGCCACCGACGGCGTGATCTCCTACCCCGTCATCGGCAAGGGCGGCAAGTCGGTGCAGGACTTCTGGGCCGAGTTCCCGCGCGCCTACCTGGGCACGACCATGCCGGGCTTCCCCAACCTGTTCGTGGTCACCGGGCCGAACACCGGCATCGGCCACACCTCCGCCATCTTCGTGATCGAGGCGCAGATGGAGTACATCCGCCGCGCCATCGCGATCACGCAACAGCAAGGCGCCAAGGCCATCGAGGTCAAGGCCGAATCGGAAGCCGACTACACCGCCATGATCCACCGCGAAATGAAGCAGACGGTGTGGCAATCGGGCGGCTGCCACAGCTGGTACCAGAGCAAGAGCGGCCACGTGATCGCCATGTTCCCGGGTTTTTCATTCACCTTCCGTCAGATGGCCAAGGCCTTCAAGCCAGGTCACCATCGCTTCAGCTGAAGCGAGCTGATCGACACACAAGCAGAACGAGGAGACACGCATGAAGGACTTCAAGAACAAGGTCGCGGCCATCACGGGCGCCGCATCAGGCATGGGCCGCACGCTGGCGGTGGAACTGGCGCGCCGTGGTTGCCACCTGGCCATCAGCGACGTCAACGAGAAGGGCCTGGCCGAGACAGCGCAGCTGGCGGCCAAGCTGGGCGTGAAGGTGACGACCAAGAAGCTGGACGTGGCCAACCGCGAGGCCGTCTTCGCCTGGGCCGACGAGGTGGTGCGCGACCACGGCAAGCTCAACCTGATCTTCAACAACGCGGGGGTGGCGCTGGGTGCCTTCGTCGAGACCGTCAAGCCCGAAGACTTCGAGTGGATCATGGGC
>NZ_DCXA01000051.1:7866-11321 GCF_002328915.1 Aquabacterium sp. UBA2148 | reverse complement strand
GAAGACTTCGAGTGGATCATGGGCATCAACTTCTGGGGCGTGGTGTGGGGCACGCAGGCCTTCCTGCCGCACCTCAAGCGCGCCGGTGAGGGCCACATCGTCAACACGTCCAGCCTGTTCGGCCTGCTGGCCTCGCCCACGCAAGGCACTTACAACGCCAGCAAGTTCGCGGTGCGCGGCTACACCGAAGCGTTGCGACAGGAGCTCGACATGGCCGCCTGCGGCGTGAGCGCCACCTGCGTGCACCCGGGTGGCATCCGCACGAACATCGCGCGGGCGGCCAAGATGGACGACAGCATGAACAAGGCCACCGGCGGTCAGGCCGAAGCCGCGCGTTCGCGCTTTGACAAGATGCTCAACGTGACGACCGCCGAGAGCGCTGCGCTGCAGATCCTGCGCGCGGTCGAGGGCAACAAGCGCCGCGTGCTGGTGGGCCCTGACGCGAAGATCATGGACTTCTTCGTGCGCTTGCTGGGCTCGTGGTACCAACCGGGCTCGGTGTGGCTGTCGGCCAAGTTGATGAAGGGCTGAAGCAGGGCGTGGCGCTGGCTCAGGCGGACTGAGACGGCACGCCTGCGCCCCCGGTTGAGCCTGACTGGTCAACAGGGTCGTGGCCACTGATGCTTTGCGGCAGCACGATGTCGATCACCAGCCCACCGCCGTCTCGGCGGCGCGCGGCGATGTCGCCACCGTGTGCACGCACCGCCCGCCGCGCGATGGCCAGGCCCAGGCCATGGCCCACGCCCTGGGTGCCGTTGTCGCCGCGCACAAAGGGGTCGAACATGGCCTTGAGCAGGGCATCCGATGCGCCCGGCCCTCGGTCGGCCACGCTCACCTTCAGGCGCCGCCCAGCCTCATCGGTGATGACGCTGGCGCTCACTTCGACGGCTGTGTCCGGCGCGGTGAACTTGATGGCGTTGCGGACCACGTTTTCAAAGGCACGGTAGAGCAGTTCGCCATCCACCTGCGCCACAAAGCGCCCTGGCGCCTGCAGCACCAGGCGCCTGCCAGCCGAGGCCGCTTCGAAGCTGGCGTCCTCGGCAATGCCTTGCAGCAGCTCGATCAGGTCGATGTGGTCGTTGCGCTGATGGCTGGCGCCGGCCTCCAAGCGGTGCAGCGTCAGCAGTTCGTTGACCAGGCCATCGAGTCGCTCGATTTCTCGGTCGATGCGCTCGACCATGGTGACCGCCTCGCTCGGGTCCTGGCGCAGCAGGCCCATGGCCGCACGCATGCGCCCCAGCGGCGAGCGCAGTTCGTGTGACAGGTCATGAAACAGACGCGTGCGCGCTTCGGTGAGCTGCTGCAGTTGCTCGGTCATGCGGTCGAAGCGATCGGCGAGGTCAACGATCTCGTCGCTGCGGCGGCCCATCAGCGGGCGGATGCGGGTGTCAAAGCGGCCAGCGGCCACGCGGTCCACGCCCCAGTGCAGCTGGCGCAAAGGTTTGGTCAGGTACCAGGCCAGCGCCAGGCTGGCCAGCAGGCTGCTGACCACGCCAGAAACGATGGGCACCAGGAAGAAGTAGCGGCTGCCCGGGCCTGGTGGCGGTGGGCCAGGCGGCCTGGGCCGCACGCCGGGCGCTGGCCAATGGTTGCCGGGTGCAACAGGGGCGACGGACGTGGCGCTCGCAGGCCCGCTCGAGGCGATGCCCGATGCCTCACCCGGGGTCTCACTCGGGGCCTCACCAGGGACCACCATCGGGGCCGAAGGCAAGGTGCCGGGCCAAGGGGGTGGTGGCACCTGAGAACCGGGCGGCCGCACGTCGATCACGTCCGATCGGTCTTTGCGAGGCGCCCCGAAACCCGCCCAGTCCATCACGAAGCGACCGGCCACGAAAGCCAGCAAGGTCGCGACCCAGAAGGTCAGGAAGAACTTGAGGAACAGCGATCGGGGCCACCAGGACATGGCTCAGTCTTTCAGCAATTGGTAGCCCAGGCCACGCACGCTCTGGATCCAGGGTTGGCCATCGGCACGCAGGCCCAGCTTCTGCCGGACGCTGGAGAGGTGGACGTCGATGCGCCGGTCATAAGGCGTCAAGGGCCGGCCCAATGCCTGCAACGAAATATCGGCCTTGGGCATGAGCTGCCCCGCGTGCCGAGCCAGCGTCAGCAGCAGCACGAACTCGGTGCCGGTCAAGCTCAGCACCTGGCCACGCCAGGTGGCTTCGCGGCGGCCGGGCCACATGCTCAGCAAGCCGGCTTCGATGACGTCCGCGGACGGGGGTGACGGTTCTGCTTCGGGCGGGGGATCGGTGCGCCGGAGCACGGCCCGGATGCGTGCCACCAGCTCGCCTGGCGTGCACGGCTTGGGCACGTAGTCGTCGGCCCCCATGTCCAGGCCCACGATGCGGTCGATGTTGTCGCCACGAGCGGTCAGCATGATCACGGGCGTGCGCCGGTTGGCGCGAATGCGGCGCAAGGCTTCCATGCCTGACAGCCTGGGCATCATCACGTCAAGCACGATGAGCGCATGGCCGCCCTGAAGGGCCAGGCGCACGCCTGACTCACCATCGTGGGCCAGTTCAACCTCGAACTGCTCGCGCTTGAGGTAGCGCGCGAGCATGCCGGTCAGCTCGATGTCGTCATCGACGAGCAGGATTTTTTTCATCGCGCCGCGAGTATCGCTTCGGGCGTGCGCTGTCGCTTGATCAGGCACCCGACTTTTACCCACCTTGACACACACTGCGGCCCACGGTGCGCACGAATGCCTAGGATGAAAGTCGCCTTGCACCTTGAAGTCCTGCGACATGACCGCACCCCGTTGCATCCTCGTGCGGCCGGCCGCCTGTGCCACCGCTGAACCCTTTGCGCTGGTGGCGCAACTGCCCCGGCATGGCATCGACCTGCGTTGCCTTGTCCGAGAACATGAACTTGAAGTGGCCGTGCGCGAACACGACGTGGCTGCGGTGCTCATTGCCAGCTTCGATGCCTGCGAGCCTGTGCTGCGGATGTGCCGCTGGCTGCATGAGCAGGGGCAAACGGCCATCCTGGCCCTGACCCCGAACGGCGACGACACCACCCGCATCCTGGCGCTGGAGAGTGGCGCCGACGATTGCGTGGACGAGTCATCGGACGCGCGCGAGGTGGCCGCGCGCATCCGTGCCGCCATCCGGCGCATGCGACCACCCAGCACGACACCTCGCCATCAAGCCCGCCTCGGTCAGTGGGAGTTCGATGCATTGCGACAGCAGTTGCAAGCACATGGCGAGCCCCCGGTTCCGCTGACACGGGCCGAGTGCCGCTTGCTTCAGGCCTTGCTGAGCCAACCCGGCCGACTGCTCTCGCGCGCGGACCTCACCGCGGCCTTGCCCCTGCGCGATCGGGCCACGGACAGCCGGGCCGTGGACCTGCTGGTCTCGCGTTTGAGACAGAAGCTGCATGCCCGCAACCCCTTTCAGCCCCTGATCCAGACGGTGCGTGGGCGAGGGTATCGGCTCGACCTGTCGGCCCTCGACACA
>NZ_DCXA01000051.1:0-7812 GCF_002328915.1 Aquabacterium sp. UBA2148 | reverse complement strand
CGACCTGTCGGCCCTCGACACACAGCCGACATGAACGATCAAACCGGGACAGGCTTGCAAGGCCGATTCGGTCTCGATCTTCGGGGGCATGCCCAAGGACCGGCCTGCCTACGATGGGCTCACACCATCTCCGAAAGGTCCACCATGAGCAACATCGGTTTCCCCGGCGCTTCGAGCCACCACGCGATCGATCGCAAGCTGTGTCAACAAGCACCGCGCAGTCAGTTTGAGAAGAACTCGGCGGCCTTCGGCCCCGTGGCCGCATCGGTCATCGGCATCGCCGACGCGGCCACCGACGTGATCAGCGACGCCGCATCGGCAGGTGGCCAGGCCCTCTCCAGCCTGGGCAGCACCGCGCAAGAAGGCGTCGAAGCCGTGGGTGACGTGGTCGATGACATCAGCCAACTCATCCAGGCTGGTGCGCGCTATGCGAACCAGGGTACCCAGCTGGCCGACGACGCGATCGACCAGGTGGGTGACGCCTTGAGCGACGCCGCAGACAGCGTGCGATCGGGGCTCACAGCCGGCGCGCAGACCATCGCCTCCTTGCTGTGAGGCCAGGCCATGCACGCCCGCACCTTGCCCCTGCTGACCGCGGTTGGCCTCAGCCAGGCGCTGAGCGCTTGCGCGCTGTTCAGCTTGGAGCCCGCGATGGAGCTGGTCAAAGCCGGCGGCCTGGCGGTCAGCCACGTGGTCTCGACGGCCCCAGGCCGCGCCAGCGACACCGTGCACCACGCGGGGCCGCGCCCCAGTGCGGTGTGCATCTCGCACAACCCCATGGTGCCGTCCAGCGAGGTGGTGCCCGCCTTGCAAACCGCCTTGGCGCAAGCGGGTGTCAGCAGCCGCGTCTACGCCGCCGACACCACACCGCTGGCCTGTCCCGTCTGGCTGCTCTACAGCGGCACCGTCACCTGGGACGCACCACCGTTTCGCAGCGAACAGCGCGCCTACCTGGCATCGGCCCAGTTGACGCTGCGCTCGATGCACGGCCAGGTGCTGGCCAGCAGCGCCTATGGCATCGATGGGCTCTTCGAGTCGAGCAAATGGGCCACCACGCAGGACAAGCTCTCGCCGGTGGTTCAGGCCCTGCTGACCGGCTTCGGTGGCTGACGCGCCGCCCCATTGAGGACACCGCTCATGAAACCCACGTTTCCCGCCCCAGCGCATGACCAGCAGGCAGAGCGCACGCCCGCGCCGCACCGGGCAAAGCGCTCGCGCCCGCTCGCCCTTGCACTCGCCATGCACATGGCCATGCTGAGCGGCTGCAACACCCCACCCAGCATCGTGCAAGGGCCGCTCAGCGTGCCGCCCGTCATGCCTCCCACCTACCTCGAGCGCACCAACCCGGGCTCGCTGTTCCAGCCCGATGCGCCCGTCGCCTCGTTGTTTTCGGGTCAGAAGCTGGCCAGGCAAGTGGGAGACAAACTCAAGGTCGACATCGCCGAGTCCTTCGCCAGCCAGAGCAAGGTCGCCACCGATCACAGCCGCGAGAACGCCGTGGCCAGCAAAGGCCCCGGGCAAGGCGCGAAGTCGGTGGGGGGCTTCTTCGGCGAGCTGCTCGACCTCAACGCCAGCGCCGCCGGCAGCGACAGCTTCAAGGGCGATGGCAACACCGAACAGTCGAACAAGTTCACCGGCCAGATCGCCGTGCAAGTCATCAACGTGCTGCCCAACGGGCACCTCGTCATCGCCGGCGAGCGCGCGGTGGCCTTCAACCGGGGCGTGACGCGCATGCGCTTTTCAGGCGTGGTCAGCCCGGGCGACATCCGTGCCGGCAACCTCGTGGCCTCGTCCGACGTGGTCAACGCTCGGCTGGAAACAGCCGGCGAAGGCGACATCTCCGAAGCCGCTTCGCGCTCGTGGTTGCAGCGCGTGTTGACCAAAACCCTGACCGTCTGGTGAAGCCCTTGCGACACCGCTCCAACCGAAAGCGCCGCCATGCGTGACTGCCTGATCATCGACCCCGAAGACCACCTGCACGAGGCCATCGCGCCCAGCCTGCAACGGCTGGCCCTGTCTGTGGCCCGCACCAGCCGCCTGCCTGCCGTGCTCGCCGGCCCGGGCGTGGACCTGGTCCTCGCACGCGTGCGCCATGCCGATCGCGAACAGCTTCAGGTGTGCGAAGCCGCCCGCCAGGCCTGGAACGCTCGCGTGGTGGTTTTCATGGACAAGCCTGAGGCGGTTGACCAGGTGCTGGCCCTGACCTGGGGCGCCGACGCCGTGGTCGACCCGCGCCACATCAGCGAGCGCGAACTCGAAGCGCGCCTGCGAGCGCTGCTCAGGAGGAAGCCCACGCATGGCAACCAACGCCAATGGGAGCTGGACGAGTCCGCGCAACGCCTGCAACACGGCCCCTTGAGCGTGCCACTGTCGCGCAGCGAAAGCCTGGTGCTGCAGGCCTTGATGGCACAGCCAGGCGCGGTGATGTCTCGGGCCGAGCTGATGGCTCGCTCCAAGCTGGGTCAGCAGGGCTGCCACCTCAATGTGGTGGACCTGGCCGTGTCACGACTGCGGCGCAAGCTGCACGAGGCCGGTGTGACGCGGGTGCCCCTGCTGACGGAGCGGGGTCGCGGTTACCGCTGGGCGGCGCCCTTGAGCAGCGCCGAAACGATGGCCAGCGAATACGGGCTGGCCACCTGCTCCACAAAACGCGTGAAGTCCAGGTGCGCCGACGCATCGGCTCGGTCCGAGATGGTGCGAAGCACCACAAAGGGCAGCTCGAACGCATCACAGACCTGGGCCACCGCCGCCCCTTCCATCTCCACGGCCAGCACATCGGGCAGGTGATGGCGCAAGGTCTCGGTGTCTGCGGCCGAGGCAACAAACTGGTCACCGCTGGCGATCAGACCCCGGTGCACTCGGGGCTGAGGCAGCCCCAGCGCATGCAAGGGAACGTGCTGGTGCACGTCGACGAGCGCTCGCTCTACACCCTGTTGCACCCACTCGGTCAACTCGGCAGGCGGGTGCAGGCGACTGCGCCCCAGACCTGGCAGCTCGTGCCGGGGAAACAGCGGCGACGCGTCCATGTCGTGCTGGACCAAGGCGTCGGCCACAACCACATCGCCCACGCGCACCTCGGCACCCAGGCCACCGGCCACACCGGTGAACCAGATCTGCGAGACCCCGAAGGCATCGGCCAGCAAAGTGGCCGTGATGGCGGCTGCCACCTTGCCGATGCCGGAGAGGGTCACCACCACCTCGCGCCCATGCAGGTGACCGCGCCAGAAAACGCGAGCGCCGCAGCGAACCGAGGTCTCATCGGGCATCAAGTCGATGAGGGCCTGCAGTTCCTGCGGCATGGCGGCCATCAGGCCGATCGGCCCGACAGGGCCTGGGTCGGTTGCGCGATGAGACCGGCCCGAAAAGGCCGGTGACACCGCAGCGTCGAGGGATGAAGCGGGACACATCCCGCCATCATCCCACCGACGCCCAGCGCCTGGGCTCAGAACGCGTGGCGCAGGCCGAACACCACGCTGGTGCCCGACTCGAAGTTCGCCAGTTGCTCCTTGTCGACCATCACCACGGCATAGACGTCGGTGCGCTTGGACAGGTTCAGGTCGTAGCCCACCGAGGTGATGCGGTGCTTGGTGACCGGCGTGGTGCCGCCTTGCACCGGCTTTTCCTTGCTCTCGCCATAGGACACCATGACCTTGGACATCTTGGTCACGGGGATGGAGGCGCCCAGTTGATACAGCTGGGTGTCGATGCGCGAGGCACCGCTGTAGCCGCTGTTGGAGAACTCGGCGTACTGACCGAACAGCTTGGCGACGCCCAAGTCATAGCTGGTGCTGACCAGGCCGAAGTTCTGACGCTGGCCCTTGGTCAAATTGACCTTCGGAGCGTCGGCCGAACGCACCGTTTGCCAAGCGCCCCCCACGGCGAACGGCCCGTTGGCGTAGTTCGCCGCCAGGGCGTAGCTGTTGCGCTCGTTCAGCGTGCTGTCTTCACCCGCCTGGTAAGACACCGATCCCGTGAAGCCGGCCAGGTTGGGCGACGAGTAGGTGATGGCATTGCTCCAGCCCGAATCGCCCTTGTCATTGCTCCAGCGACCGAAGGTCAGGCGCACCGCCGGCGACAGACCGAAGGCACCACCAAAGGGGTTGTAGGACGCGACCTGCCCGAACAACAGGTTGCCCTGACGGCCAATGGTCAACTTGCCCAGGTCGCTTTGCAGGTACACGTTGGCAGCGCGGCCCCAGAAGTTGTCCGCAGGCACGTTCGGCGTCACCGTGGTGTTGGCGTCACTGCGGCCTTGGGCGCCAGTGTCGGGGCGCAGGAACGCCTCCAAAGTGAAGCCCGCCTTCAGGCCACCACCCAGGTCCTCCACGCCTTTGAAACCCAGGAAGCTGGTCGTCATGTTGTTGCCATCGACCTTGGTGAGGCGCTTGTTGTCGGCCGCAGTGGGCAGGCCGCTCAACTGCATGGATCCGACGCTCAGGTCGATGACGCCATAGACGTTGTAGCTGGATTGGGCCTGCGTGGCGGCTGCAGCGGACAGCGCCAGCACAGACAGTGCGAAATTGCGAATGGACATGGGCACTCCAGGTTTGGTGCATCGGCACCTGTTGTTGAAAACAGCGGCCGTCGATTGCAGATTCCATGCCCACACCGCCCTGTTCAAGCGCGCACGCTTCTTGCGTTCATTGCAATACTGCATACAGTTTTACAGCTGATTTGCATACAGTTTTGCAACAGGAGCCCGCTCGCATGTCCACCCAACAGCCCCCCATGAAGCTCACCCGCCGCACCGTTTTCGCGCGCATCGCCGCCGCCACCGCCTTGTCCCTGTGCGCCATGGCCCCCATGTCGGTGCACGCCGCCACGCCCATCAAGTTCCAGCTCGACTGGCGCTTCGAAGGCCCGGCCGGTCTCTTTTTGCACCCCATCGCCAAGGGCTACTTCACGCAAGCTGGCCTGGACGTCACGCTGGACGCCGGCAGCGGCTCGGGCGGCACCGTCACGCGCGTGGCCTCGGGCACCTACGACCTGGGCTTTGCCGACATGGCCGCGTTGATGGAGTTCCACGCCAACAACCCCGACGCGCCCAACAAGCCCGTGGCCATCATGATGGTCTACAACAACACGCCGGCCGCCGCCTTCGCGCTCAAGTCCAGCGGCATCAAGACCCCGGCCGACTTCACCGGCAAGAAGATGGGCGCCCCCGTGTTCGACGCCGGCCGCAAGGCCTGGACGCTGTTTGCCAAGGCCAACAAGATCGGCCCCGTGACCTGGGTCAGCATGGACCCGCCGCTGCGCGAGACCATGGCCGTTCGAGGCGACGTCGACGGCATCACCGGCTTCTCGTTCACCTCGCTGCTCAACCTCGAAGCGCGCGGCGCCAAGCCAGCCGACGTGGTGATGTTCCCCTACGCCCAGTTCGGCGTGAAGCTCTACGGCAACGCCATCATCGCCTCGCCCAAGCTGCTCAAGGAGAACCCCGAAGCGGTCAAGGCCTTCCTCAAGGCCTTCGCCAAGGGCGCCAAGGAAGTGCTGGCCCAGCCCGCCGTCGGCATCGCCGCGGTCAAGGCGCGCGACGGCATCATCAACGTCGACCTCGAAACCCGCCGCCTGAAGATGGCCATCGAGCAAGTGGTCGCCAGCCCCGACGCGCGCGCCGAGGGCTTTGGCCAGGTCAACGCCGGCCGCCTGTCGCTGATGGCTTCGCAGGTGTCCGATGCCTACGCCACCAAGACCCGCATCAACCCGAGCGCGGTGTGGAACGGCAGCTTCCTGCCCACGGCGACCGAACTCAACGTGCTGCCGCCCGCCAAGTGAATCGGCAACGCACACGCTGAGACCCACCACCGCTGAGGAACACCACACCATGGATGCCTACGTCGACTTCCAGGGCGTCTGGCTGGCCTACAACGACGAGCTGCTCACCAATGGGCAGTTCGCCGTCGAAGACCTGAGCCTGACCATGCGCCAGGGCGAATTCGTCGCCATCGTCGGGCCTTCGGGCTGCGGCAAGTCCACCTTCATGAAGCTCACCACCGGGCTGAAGATGCCCTCCAAAGGCAAGGTAACCATCGCCGGCCAGCCCGTGACCGGCCCCTTGAAGATCACCGGCATGGCCTTCCAGGCCCCGTCGCTGCTGCCCTGGCGCACCACGGTCGACAACGTGCTGCTGCCACTTGAAATCGTCGAGCCCTATCGCTCCACCTTCAAGGCCAAGCGCGCCGAGTACGAAGCCAAGGCGCGCGCCCTGCTGCAGAGCGTCGGCCTGGGCGGGTATGAGGACAAGTTCCCCTGGCAGCTCTCGGGCGGCATGCAGCAGCGCGCCTCCATCTGCCGCGCCCTCATCCACGAGCCGCAGATGCTGTTGCTCGACGAGCCCTTCGGCGCGCTCGACGCCTTCACGCGCGAAGAGCTGTGGTGCGCCCTGCGCGACCTGCAGGCCGCGCGCGGCTTCAACGTCATCCTCGTCACGCACGACCTGCGCGAAGCCGTGTTCCTCGCCGACACCGTCTACGTGATGAGCAAGAGCCCCGGGCGCATCCTCGCGCGCCGTGAAATCGACATGCCCCGCCCGCGCGACCTCGAAGTCACCTACACCCCCGAGTTCACCGCCGTCGTGCACGAGCTGCGCGGTCACATCGGCGCGCTGCGCAAGCCCACCACGCTGGGCACCCCCGTGGAGATCGCCCAATGAGCACGAGCCACACCAAGCACCTCGAACGCTGGGCCCCCTGGGGCCTGCTGCTGCTGGTCATCGTGATCTGGCAGGCCATCTGCAGCGCCTTCAACGTCAGCGAGTACATCTTCCCCAGCCCGGCCCGCATCGCCGAGCAACTGGTGGAGTTCCACGCCGAGATCCTCAAGCACGCCTGGCGCACCCTGTGGGTGACGATGGTGGGTTTTGGCATCGCCATCGTGGTGGGCGTGCTACTGGGCTTCCTGATCGGCAGCTCACGCCTGGCCTACGCGGCCATCTACCCCTTGATGACGGCTTTCAACGCCTTGCCCAAAGCCGCCTTCATCCCGATCCTGGTGGTGTGGTTTGGCATCGGCGTGGGACCGGCCGTGCTCACCGCTTTCCTCATCAGCTTCTTCCCGATCACGGTCAACATCGCCACCGGCCTGGCAACGCTGGAGCCCGAACTCGAAGACGTGCTGCGCGTGCTGGGCGCCAAACGCTGGGACGTGCTGGTCAAGGTCGGCCTGCCGCGCTCCATGCCGTACTTCTACGGCTCGCTCAAGGTCGCCATCACGCTGGCCTTCGTGGGCACCACGGTGTCGGAGATGACGGCCTCGAACGAAGGCATCGGCTACCTGCTCATCAGCGCCGGCTCGTCGATGCAGATGGGGCTGGCGTTTGGCGGCCTCGTGGTGGTGGGCGCCATGGCCATGGTGATGTACGAGCTGTTCTCGGTCATCGAGAAGCGCACCACCGTGTGGGCCCACCGAGGCAGCCAGGGGCACTGAGCCCCTGCCGAGCCCCTGTCAACACGCCTTCGGCACCCACCAAAAACAAACCACCCCGGGGGGTGGTTTGGAAAAGCCTTGCGGCACCAACCACCGGCTCAAGACCGGCGGTTGTGCGATGCCGCAAAACGACATCGCTGCTTGAGTGAAGAAATCCCTGAGCGGCGCGGAGTGATGTTGGTTGGACAATCCGTTGACACGGATCGGGCGCACCGACAGATTGTAACGTGCATAATTGCACGGACGATCAAATATGACCCGTTGTTACGATTTGAGACGGGTCCCTCCTCGTCCCCACTCACCCCGATTGATTGCGCTCCATGGACGCCTCTTTTTCACAGGATGATGACAGCATCCCCTACGACGCCAGCGGCTCCTGGGTGGCCG
>NZ_DCXA01000053.1:3570-14954 GCF_002328915.1 Aquabacterium sp. UBA2148 | reverse complement strand
AGCGACGACCGCAGTGGCCTGAACGCCGCGCGCTTCTACAACCTCAGCCTGGACATCGATCGCTTCGCTCGCTCGGCCACCCCGGGTGCGGCAGGCGTGGCCTTCAACAGCGTGACCACGTTGCAAACGCCCACCGGCGCGGCTTTCGCCACCAACACGGTTGACCCGGAAGGCATCCGCTACAACGCCGCCACGAAGACCCTGGTGTGGAGCAACGAAGGCCAGCGCAGCGCCGCCGGCCTGCAAGACCCCACCGTGCGCGAGATGCGCCTGGATGGCTCGCACGTTCGCGCGTTCGGCGTGCCGGCCGCATACAAGCCCCTGGGCAGCGCAGCAGGCACCGCTGCGGGAGACCGGGGCATCGTCAACAACCTGGCCTTCGAGAGCCTGACCTTCTCCACCGACGGCCGCACGCTCTACACCGCCACCGAGAATGCGCTGGTTCAAGACGGCCCCACGGCGTCTGTGAGCAGGGGCTCGCGCAGCCGCATCCTGTCCTTCGACGTGGCCAGCGGTCAGGCTGGTGCCGAGTACGCCTACGACGTCTCGCCCGTGGCCATCGCGCCCAACCCCGCGGGCGCCTTCGCCACCAATGGCCTGACCGACCTGCTGGCCATCGGCGACCGCCAGTTCATCGGCATCGAGCGCTCGTTCGCCATCGGCGCGCAAACGCCCGGCACCCCGGTGACAGGCAACACCATCCGCCTGTTCCACATCGACGCCCGCCACGCCACCGACATCTCCGGCCGCGAGAGCATCGATGGCGACGACAGCGTCGTGGCCGCCAAAAAGGAGCTGCTGCTCGACCTTTCCGACTTGCGCAACGACGATGGCTCGCCGCTGGCCCTGGACAACATCGAAGGCCTGACGCTGGGCCCGGTGATCGGTGGCAAGCAAACGCTGGTGCTGGTGTCGGACAACAACTTCAGCGGCACCCAGTTCACGCAGTTCGTGGCCCTGCAGGTCTCGCAAGTGCCCGAGCCCAAGACCTGGGCGATGCTGTTGGGCGGCCTGTGCGCCATCCTGGGCCTGGGCCGCAAGCCGGGACGTTGATGTAGCAAAGGCCCTAAGATCGCGGGCGGTCGAACCCAGGAACCGCCCCATGAAACTGCTCATCGTTCACGCCCACAACGAACCCCAGTCTTTCGTCACGTCGATGAAGGACCTCACCGTCCGCCACTTCGAGCAGGCGGGCTGGCAGGTGCAGGTCTCCGACCTGTACGCCATGGGCTTCAACCCGGTGGCCTCGGCGGCCGACTTCGGTAGCCGCCAGAACCCCGACCACCTCACCTATGCGCTGGAGCAGCGTCAGGGCTGGCAAAGCAAGACGCTGGCGCCCGACATCGTGGCCGAGGTCGAGAAGGTGCAGTGGGCCGACCTGATCATCTTCAGCTTCCCCGTTTACTGGTACAGCATGCCGGCCATCCTCAAAGGCTGGGTTGACCGAGTCTTCATCTCGGGTGTCTGCTACGGCGGCACCCGCATCTACGACCGTGGTGGCCTCAAGGGCAAGCGCGCCATGCTCGCCACCTCCCTGGGTGGCCAGCCCCACATGTTCGGCCCTGGCGCCGTGCATGGCGAGCTCGAAACCCTGCTCAAGCCCATCCAGCAAGGCATGCTGGGTTACGTGGGTCTGACGGTGTTGCCGCCTTTCGTGGCCTACCACGTGCCCTACCTGAAACAGCCTGAGCGCGAAGCCATCATGCAGGCCTACCAGGCGCACCTGAACCAACTGGACTCGCTCGAGCCTTTGACGATGCCTTCGCTCAACGACTACGACGCGACGATGCACCCGCTGCGACCCACCGCGGGTTGACCCCGAGGGGCTCGCGCGTGGCCTGAGGGCGGCCCACCGGCACTGGCGGAAAAAGCCAATCAGGTGGCGGCTCACGCCATGGCGCTGGCGGGCACGTCTGCCTACCATGGGGCATCCCACATGACTCGTCCAGCCCGAACCATGGTCAAGCCCTCTCTTCAGGCACCCCACGCCACCCGAGCCGCCCACATCAAGCAGGTCGCCGAGGCCGCAGGCGCCGCGCTGCGTCAGCGCCACCCCGTCCTGCAGCACCAGGACGCCATCGGCGCAGGCATCCTGGCCTTCGCGCTGGTGGGCATGCTGGCCTCGGGCTGGCTGTACCTGCAAGGCGCCTGGCCTGCGTGGCTGACCATCGTGGTCACGGCGATGTTCGCCTCGCTCACCCACGAGCTCGAACACGACCTCATCCACAAGATGTACTTCAGGAAGACGCCCTGGGCGCACAACCTGATGATGGGCCTGGTGTGGCTGGCACGGCCCAGCACCGTCAACCCCTGGGTGCGGCGCGAGCTGCACTTTCACCACCACAAGACCTCGGGTCAGGCGGTGGACCTGGAAGAGCGCGCCATCACCAATGGCGAGCCCTGGGGACTGCGCCGCCTGATCATGCTGGGTGACAACGCGTTGTCGGTGCTGCTGCGCGCTCACCGCGCGCCGTCGATGCTCAACATCCTCAAGCGATCGTTCATGGCGTACTTCCCGCTGGGCGTGGTGTTCTGGGCCAGCTGGCACGCCTTCCTGGCCTTTCACGCGATCGACGCCGTTGCAGCTGCGCTGGGCTCACCCATCGCGTGGTCGGCCAACACGCTGTCGTTCATGCACACGCTGGGCGCGTGGGTGGTGGTGCTGATCGCGCCCAACGTGCTGCGCAGCTTCTGCCTGCATTTCGTCAGCAGCAACATGCACTACCACGGTGACGTCGAGGCGGGCAACCAGATCGAGGAGTGCCAGGTGCTGGACTCGTGGCTCATGCTGCCGTTTCACCTGTTCTGCTTCAACTTCGGCTCGACCCACGCCATCCACCACTTCCTGGTCAAAGAGCCCTTCTACGTTCGGCAGATGACCGCCTCCGAGATCAAACCGGTGATGCGGGAGATGGGCGTGCGCTTCAACGACTTCGGCACCTTTGCGCGCGCCAACCGGCTGGGTGTCGCCGCATAATCGTCGCGCCCCTTGAGGCGCCCCGACATGCACCGCTCCCCCACTTCCCTGGCCAGCTGGGTCGGCGTCATCCACCACACCCTGGTCTCGTGTGGCTGTGACGCCGATGGCATCTTGCTGCAAGCCGGCATCTCGCCAGCGTCGCTGCGCACGCCTCAGGCGCGCATCCCCATCGAGCAAACCAGCCTGCTCTGGCGCCTGGCCACGGCCGCTTCGGGCGACGCGGGCTTCGGCATCCGCGTGGCCAGCCACGTGCGCGCCAACACCTTCCACGCCTTGGGCCTGTCGCTGGCGGCCAGCCCCACGCTGCGCGACGCCTTTGCGCGGCTGCTGCGTTACTTCCGCATCGTCTCGGACGCGGGCGAGCTCCACTTCACGGTCGATGGCGAATGGGCCCGCTTCGAGCTGATGGCCCCCGATGGCTATGGCATCTCGCACGAGTCGGTCGACGCTTTCATGTCCTGCATGGTGCGCATGTGCCGCGCGCTGGCCAGCCCGCTGCCCGCTGAGCCAGCCGAGGTCCAGCTCAAACGCCCGCGCCCCCAGGACGCCCAGTCCTTCGACGCCGCCTTCCGCTGCCCGATCCACTACGGCAGCGACCGCAACGAGCTGCGGTTTCGACTCAGTGAACTCGATGCCCCCTTGCGCGACGGCGACGCCCACCTGGCGCGCCACCACGACCCCATCCTCGTGAAGATGCTCGCCGACGTCGAGAAGGACAACCTGCAACACCGCGTGCTGGGCTTGCTGGTCGAGTTGCTGCCGCGTGGTGGCGCCACGCAGGAGCGGGTGGCCGAGCGCCTGGGCCTGAGCCTTCGCACGCTGCAGCGCAGGCTGCAGGAGCAGGGCACGTCTTACTGCGACATCCTCGACCGGGCGCGGCTGGCCGTGGCCCGGCGCCTGCTGAGCCAGGAGGTCCACGCGCTCAGCGAAATCGCCTACCTGCTGGGCTTTTCCGACCTGTCGGGCTTCAGCCGCTTTTTCAAGCGGGCAACGGGCGAGGCACCCGGGGCGCATCGGCATCGGATGCTGCGGGGAAATTCGGCCGCAGAAATGCCCTGACGGGAGCGAGCAGGTGTTTTCCAAACATGCCAGCGTCAGCCGCCTTGGCCAGTCGCCGTGCGTGGCTGGCAGCACGCCGCCAGCCAGATCAGCACGAAGGCCGCCAACCACACGAAGTACCCCGGCTGACTCAGGATGCCCGGCAAGGGCACCTGTCCTTCGGGGCTGAGCGTGCGCCAGCCCACGTGCGCATGAGACAGCACCAGGGCGCCCATCATCCATGCAGGCCAGACCGGCCATCGGCCCTGCCAACGCGGCAGCAAGGCAAGCAACTCGCGCAGGAACACCAAGTTGCCCGCCAGGCTGATCAGGTGCAGAGGGTACTGGATGGACTGGGGCAGGTACAGCGCCATGACCAGGCTCTTGGCCAGCAGGTAGGCACCCGGCAGCGGGGTGCCGGCCGTGGCCCCGATGGCAGGTGTTGGCAAGGTGGGCAGCCCAAGGCTGAGCAGCCACAGGCCCAGTGCCGCGCAACGAAGCCAGTGCGTTGACTGGTGCCTGCTGGGCCAACCACTCACACCGCCACCTCGCTCAATCCGACGACCCCACCGAACCAGCCCGCCTGAGCAACTGCTTGCAACGCGGCGACAGGTGCACCACCCGCAGGTGCTTGCCCGCGCGTTCATAACGCTGCCGCAAGGTGTGCAGCGCCTCGATGGCCGAATAATCGACGAAGCTCAGCTGCTGGCAATCGAGCGTGACATGGGCTGGGTCATCGGCCACCGCGAACGCGTCAAGGAAGGCCGTGGTGGAGGCAAAAAACAGCGTGCCGTGAAGGCGGTAGGTGCGCGCCCCGTCAGGCTGTGTCACCACCTCTGCGCGCAGCTCTCGCGCGTGCTGCCACGCGAAGTGCAAGGCCGAGATCACGACCCCGCAGAGCACCGCTGCCGCGAGGTCGGTGAACACGGTCACCACCGTGACCAGCGCGATCAGGAACACGTCCTGGCGCGGTACCTTGCCGATCACCTGCAGCGAGCCCCAGGCGAAGGTCTGCTGCGCCACCACGAACATCACCCCCACCAGCGCCGCCAGCGGGATCTGCTCGATCAGCGGCGACAGC
This sequence comes from Aquabacterium sp. UBA2148, assembly GCF_002328915.1. Classification (NCBI taxonomy): domain Bacteria; kingdom Pseudomonadati; phylum Pseudomonadota; class Betaproteobacteria; order Burkholderiales; family Sphaerotilaceae; genus Aquabacterium; species Aquabacterium sp. UBA2148. The sequence continues at coordinate 9,855 of NZ_DCXA01000053.1, read as the reverse complement.
CACAACACGAACATCAGCACCATCACCCCCGCTACCACGCCCGACAGGCGCCCTCGCCCGCCCGAGTTCAGGTTGATCATGGTCTGGCCGATCATGGCGCAGCCCCCCATGCCGCCAGCCAGGCCTGAAGCGATGTTGGCCGCGCCCAAGGCCACGCACTCGCGGTTGGTGCGGCCGCGGCTCTGGGTGATCTCGTCGGTGAGGTTGAGGGTGAGCAAGGTCTCCAGCAGGCCGACCATGGCCATCAGCACGGCATAAGGCGCGATCACCTTGAGCGTCTCGAGGTCCCACGTCACCTGGGGCCAGGCCAGCGAGGGCCAGCCGCCCGCGATGTGGGCCATGTCGCCCAAGGTTCGGGTGGGCAGGTTCAGACCCCACGTCAACAAACCGACGCCCAGGATGGCCACCAGCGCAGGCGGCACGGCTCGGGTGAGCCGAGGCACCAGGTAGGTCACGGCCATCGTCAGGGCCACCAGGCCCGCCATGAGCCACAACGCCTCACCCCGCAACCAATGTCCGCCAGACTGGAAGTGCTCCAGTTGCGCCAGCGCGATCACGATGGCCAGGCCGTTGACGAAGCCCAGCATCACCGGGTGGGGCACCATGCGCACCAGCTTGCCAAGGCCCAGGGCCCCGAACAACACCATGATGAGGCCACTGAGCAGCACCGTGGCCAGCAGGTGCTGCACGCCGTGCTGCACCACCAAGGCCACGATGACCACCGCCATCGACCCGGCTGCACCCGAGACCATGCCCGGCCGCCCCCCGAACAAGGCCGTGATCGTGCAGACGATGAAGGCCCCATACAGGCCCATCAACGGGTTGAGTTGGGCCACCAGCGCGAAGGCGATGCATTCGGGCACCAGGGCAAAAGACGTCGTGATGCCCGCGAGCACGTCGCGGCGGATCGAAACAGACTTCATGGCCGAGACTTCAAAGCCCCCTGGAGCGGCGCCAGGTCTCGACGTACAGCGCCTCGACCTTCTCGCGCGCCCAGGGCGTGCGCCGCAGGAACTTCAGGCTCGACGACACGCTGGGGTCGTGCGTGAAGCAGCGGATGGGGATCAGCCGGCCCAAGCCATCCCAGCCATGGTAGTCCACCAGGCATTCAACGATGTGCTGCAAGGTCGCACCGTGCAAAGGGTCGTTTTGCTGTGGTGCCATCAAGCCGCCCCCACCATCCACAAGCCACCAGGACCCCACTGATCAGACTCAGCCATCAGCTCCGCGCCATGCAGCCACAGCCCGCCGGCGGCATGCGCCGTCGCTGCGGGACGTGTCAGCCCCAGGATCCGCCCCTTGAGGTCCGACACGCCCTTGGCGACGGGGTGAGGGCTGCTGTTGCGTCCGTCGAGCGAAGCCATTGGGTTCACCACTTTCGACAGCCTGCAAAACCGCATGGCGCGGCGGCGCATCAAATGGTTGATGACCCGCGCCTGCGTCAAGCGCCGGGGTTCTGCGGTGTCGTAAAAGATCTGTGTCGGCATGGAAACGTACTATCGGGCCAGTTGGTGACTTGGTGACCGCTCAGAATGGGCTTGTGAACACCTGACCAGGGTGTGAATGGAACTCGTGCGCAAAGCGGCTTGTGTCGTCGGCACAGCCCGTCTGGCGATCGCTGCGCACCGAGCAGGCCTTGTGCCACTGCGGCTTGACAGCCCTTGTTGAGGCGATGAAAGCGAGGGGTCGGACGGCTGACCGATGCGAGGCTGACCGGGCAATTGTTTCCCGCAGCCGCAGGGCAACGCAAGCCACGCTGCGTCCAACCACCCAATTCGCCAACAATACAACGACTGACGATGACGCCGCCACATGGAGCAGGCGAGCGCCTTTCATCACACCCGACTCAAGCCTTGACCAAGGCCTGCCAACTCAAGCCAAACCTGGCCAGGTACTTGCGCAACCTGTCGGCGTCATTGATGGCCGAGCGCTGCTCACGCGATCGATCAAACAAGCGCCGCCCCGCGTCCGACAGGCTTTTCGCGCTCAGGCACACACCCACCACAGCCTGGAGCTGCAGTCGGTCAAACAGGTCCATCTCGGCCAGAGATTCGGGCTCGATCCACTGCCCGAGGTCCACCACGTCTGCGCTGGCATCTCGGCCCGAACCAGCGCGATGCCACATCCACCGCAAGCGCTGCAGCTCAGCGGCCACCAGATCGGTGGTGATGCGCCCTCCCTCGGCCAACGTGGCCATGCGCGTGACACTTGCCGTGAGGTCACGGAAGTTGCCAAGCCAGGCCGCCTCGGAAGATTGCGCAAAGCGCATGTACATGGCTTTCGCTTCGGCGTTGAAGCGAACCGCGCGCCCTACCTCCGCACCGCTTTTGGCCAGCAGGTGGTCCACATTGGGTTCGATGTCTTCGGTGCGGCCGGACAAGCCTGGCAGCTCGTATGACCAGATGTTCACACGGGCGTACAAGTCTTCGCGGAAACGACCCGCTGCCACATCCAGCCGCAGATCACGGTTGGTGCCCGCGATCAACTGAAAGTCGCTGGCGACCTCCTTGTCGCTGCCCACTGGATAGAAGCGCTTTTCCTCGACGGCTTTGAGCAGCATGGCCTGCTCATCCATCCCCAGCTCACCGATTTCATCCAGGAACAATACGCCTTCGTGGGCGGTGCGCAGCAATCCGGATCGATCGATCACGGCGCCAGTGAACGCGCCCTTCTTGTGCCCGAAGAGCGTCGAGGCAGCGCCATCTCCTTTCAAGGTGGCGCAGTTCACTTCCACGAAGGGACCCTGGACCTGGTGGCGCGCCTTTTTCAACTCATACATCCGCCGCGCCAGGTGCGACTTGCCGGCGCCGGTGGGGCCGGTCAGCAAAATGGGTGCGGTGGACCGCACGGCCACGCGCTCGATCTCGTCGATCAGGGCGTTGAAGCGCTTGTTGCGCGTGGGGATGCCGCTTTTGAGGAAGGCCTGCGCGTCGCGGTGCTCTTGCTCGAAGCGTTGAGCCAGGACGTCATAGCGCGAGAGATCGAGGTCGATCAGCGTCAAGGACCCCGGGTTCTCGTGGGTCTGTTTTCGCGGGGGCGAAGTCTGCAACAGCACGCCGGGGATGAAACCGGCCTCCACCAACAAGAACATGCAGATCTGCACCACATGGGTCCCGGTCGTGATGTGCGCCCAATACTGCTCCTGCTCGGGCTTGAAGGGATAGGCCTTCACCCAGTCGTACAAGGCGGCGTACACCTCGCCGAAGTCCCATGGGTCAACCAGCGCCATCTCGATCAGTTGGACCTCGGTATCGGGGGACACCGCGCCGAGGTCTTCCATCACGCGTTCGGCCAGGCGCTTGTGCTGCGGGGAGTGAAGCAATTCGATGCGATGGATCAGCTTGTCCTCGTGCTGCCCCAGGGACACCGTGGGGCGCCACTTTTCCCAGCGCCCCGCACCTTGTCCCGCATCCAGCTGCGACCCCAGGAACCCGATGACCACCGTCTTTTTAGCCATATCTGTTCAGATAATTTTTTATCTACTGATCTATTTTACGAGCAACATCGCAACAACCTGACCGCAGACAGAATCACCATCAACCTCGAAAAACCCATGTAAATCAATGAGATGAAAAAACAACCTGCGCCTTCATGCGAGCTGGCACATGCATTGCGATAGAGAAGCTGCACAGAACAAATCATTGATCAAAAGGTGAGAACACCATGAACTACAACGTCGAACAGCAAGAAGGCGCGCTGCCCATCAAGATGTGGACCCGAGGCGTCCCCGTGGAGGACGACGCACGCCGCCAACTGGCCAACGCAGCCCGCCTGCCCATCGTGTTCAAACACATCGCTGCCATGCCGGACGTTCACCTCGGCATCGGCGCGACGGTGGGCTCGGTGATCCCGACCATCAAGGCCATCATCCCCGCCGCAGTGGGGGTGGACATCGGCTGCGGGATGATGGCCTGCAAGACCACGCTGCGCGCCGAGGACCTGCCCGACAACCTGGGCCCGCTGCGCGCCGCCATCGAGAAAGCCGTTCCGCACGGCATGACGCCCATCAGGCAGCGCGGACGCGACCACGGCAGCTGGGAGAACCCGCCGGAGCTGGTGGACCAGGCCTGGGCCACGCTGGTCGATGAGTTCGAAGCCATCTGCGAGAAGTACCCTCGCCTGCGCAACACCAACAACCGCAAGCACCTGGGAACCCTCGGCACGGGCAACCACTTCATCGAAGTCTGCCTGGACGAGGCTGGCGCCGTGTGGTTCATGCTGCACTCTGGTTCTCGCGGCGTGGGCAACGCCATCGGCACGACCTTCATCGAGCTGGCCAAGAAGGACGCAGAGCAGCATCAACGCAACCTGCCCGACAAGGACCTGGCTTACTTCGAAGAAGGTGCCCAGTACTTCGGTGACTATGTGCGCGGCGTGAGCTGGGCACAGAAGTTCGCCAGGCTCAACCGCGAGGTGATGATGAGGAACCTCGTCGCCACCGTGCGCAAAGTCATCACCAAGCCATTCGAGGCCCACGTGGAGGCGGTGAACTGCCACCACAACTACGTGCAGAAGGAAACGCACTTCGGTGAAGAAGTCTTCGTGACCCGCAAGGGTGCGGTGAGCGCCAAGAAGGGCGAGCTGGGGATCATTCCGGGGAGCATGGGCGCACGCAGCTACATCGTGCGCGGCCTGGGTAACCCGGAAAGCTTCGAGAGCTGCAGCCATGGCGCAGGCCGCGTGATGAGCCGCACCAAGGCCAAGAAGATGTTCACGGTAGACGATCAGGTCAAGGCAACCGAAGGCGTGGAGTGCCGCAAGGACGAAGCCGTGATCGACGAGATCCCGATGGCCTACAAGGACATCGACGCCGTGATGGCAGCGCAAAAGGACCTGGTGGAGGTGGTTTACACCCTCAAGCAGGTGCTGTGCGTCAAAGGGTAGGCCGCCCCATGCACCTGACAGCGCGCGGCCCATGTGGAGGAGAAGAACAATGAACGAGATTGACATCGACGGCTCGCAAGGCGAAGGCGGGGGGCAGATCCTGCGCACGGCCTTGTCTCTGTCCATGTGCACGGGCAAGCCGGTGCACATCAGCCAGATTCGAGCCAAACGCCCCAAGCCAGGCTTGATGCGCCAGCACCTCGTTTGCGTGCAGGCTGCCCAAGCCATTTGTGGCGCAACGGTTGAAGGCGCCGAACTGGGCTCGACCTCTTTGCGCTTTGCGCCGGGCACCACACGGGCGGGCGAACACAGCTTTGCCATTGGCACGGCTGGCAGCTGCATGCTGGTTTTTCAAACGGTTTTGCCCGCATTGATGCTGACCCAGGCACCTAGCGTGCTGAAGCTGTCTGGCGGCACGCACAACCCGATGGCGCCGACGTGGCACTTCATCGAGCGGGCCTTTGCGCCCCTGTTGGCACGCATGGGTGTGAACGTGGAGGGCCAACTGCTGCGCATGGGTTTCTACCCTGCAGGTGGAGGCGAGGTCGAGCTGCTCATCCGCCCCGCACGCGAAGGCCTCTCACCCTTCGATCTGCTGGAGCGCGGTGCGCAACAGGCAGCCTTTGGCGAATGCCTGGTGCCGGGCTTGTCTGTGCGCATTGCGGACCGTGAGCTCGACACCTTGGGGCGCACGCTGGGCTGGACCACAGCGCAGTTGCGCGTCATGCCGTCGCGCCAGAACGAAGGCCCCGGCAACGCACTCATGGCCACGCTGGAACATGAGCACGTGACCGAGGTGTTCACCAGCTTTGGCGAGAAAGAGGTCACCTCTGAAAAGGTGGCCAAGCTCCTGGCCAAGGAAGTGGCCGCCTACATGGCGAGCCAGGCGCCTGTGGGCCCTCACCTGGCCGATCAGCTGGCGCTGCCGATGGCCTTGGCCGTGCAAGCCAGCGCGAAGCCAGGTGCCTATGCGGCCAGCGAGATGACCGAGCACGCCTGGACCAACCTGGATGTGATCCGTCGCTTCTTGCCGGTCAGGATCGAGGTGTCCGAGCAGCCTGACAGGCGTGCAGGCTGGCTGATCCGCTTTGCGCCTGAGGCCACTTGAGGTGCGCACCCCGCTTGCCAACTCACCTGGACATCCATATCATTGCCGCCGACTGCTGAAGGCGCCCACGACAGCGCCCGCATTGACGGAGATCCCCCTTATGTCCTCCTTGTTCACATCGACCCACGACTGAACACGGTTCCCAAGCCCCGGCTGAACCGTGTCTGCTCACAGATACGGCCTCAGACCGCGCGGCTCGCAAAGCCCCGCTGCCATCGAGCCGGGGCTTTTGCTTTTTGGAAACCGAATGAGTGCACAACTCCGCTCCCGCGCCCTCCAAGAGGGGCGGGTCA
>NZ_DCXA01000053.1:0-3480 GCF_002328915.1 Aquabacterium sp. UBA2148 | reverse complement strand
GGGTCAAGGCCCTGCGCCGCCAGAAACAACCCATGACGCTGGTGCTCGAAGCCAGCCCCGGTGCACGCGACCCCGTGGCGCGCGCAATGGGCCAACGTGGCATGCGTGGCGCAGGTCAGCACATCCAGAGTCGCGGCGCGCAACGCCGCGCCGATCGCATGGCGCTGCAAGCGCTGGTGCGCCGAAAGGATTGGGATGAATGACACCCCCACCTTGCGCGAAAGGCTCGCGCAAAGAAACCAGCAACTGCAAGAGGTCGCCGCCCAGCTCAAGACAGAGCTGTTCGGCATCGACGCGGTGATCGACCGTGTGATCGATTCGGTGCGCACGTGGTACGTGCTGCCCGAGCTCGTCACGCGGCCCGTGATCGTCTGCCTTTGGGGCCTGACGGGCACAGGCAAGACGCAACTCGTGCGTCGACTGGCGCAGTTGCTCGGCTTTTACGACCGATTCGTCGAAGTGCAGATGGACGGCTTCTCCAATGGCGCAAGCTGGCGAGGCTCGCAAAGCATCTCCGGCATGCTGGCGCAATCTGGCGTGCGCGAGGGCGAACCCGGGATCCTGGCACTCGATGAGTTCCAACGCTTTCGCACCATCGACAACAAGCGGGCAGACGTGCGCGTCGAGCGCTACCAGGATGTCTGGGCCCTGCTCTCCGATGGCCGACTGCCGCCCGCCCTCTCCTTGTTGGGCGACATCGAGTCCTCCATCGCAGAGGCCGCCTACGATGCCGAGCGCGCCGATTCCGACGACACCAAGCGGCGCTTCAAGCTCAACAGCTGGGAGGCGCAGGAGCTGCGGCGCAACCTCAAACTCGATGAGTCGCTCATGGAGATCATGGCCTGGACGCCGGATCAAATCCAGGAGCGCCTGCGCGCCTTCCGCGAAACGGGGCAGCAACGCTGGGAAACCGATCACAGCCGGCTGCTGGTCTTCGTCTGCGGCAACCTCGACGAAATGTACGAGGGCATCGCCACCAGCGTGGACGACTGCGACAGCGATGCAGACACCTTCCATGGCTTGACCACCAAGCTGAGCGTGATCGACGTCAAGCAAGCGCTCAACCAACGCTTCAAGCCCGAGCAGGTTGCACGCCTGGGCAACGAGCATGTGATCTACCCCTCACTCAGCCGCCAAGCCTACGAGCAACTGATCGAGCAAGTCTGCAGCCGTTACGCGCTTGAAATGGCGCCGCGCTGCGGTCTGCATTGCCATGTGGACACCAGCGTGCACGAGCAGATCTACGCCAACGCGGTCTTTCCCGCTCAGGGCACGAGGCCGCTGTTTTCTTCGCTTCACGCCATCCTGGGCACCGGCCTGGCGAAAGCCTCGCTGTGGGCGCTGGAGCTGGGCGCCACCGCCGGCGACACCGTTGGCCTCACGGCCGACAGCCGAAACCTGATCGCCCATTGGCACGGTCGGTCTCAGGCCATTGCGAGCCCTTTCGAGATCAACCGCCTGCGCCAGCGCAACAACCCGGACTTTCGCGCCCTGCTGGCCGTTCATGAGGCAGGCCATGGCCTGGTCCACGCTTTGCTCTTTGGCCGCGCCCCGCAGGAGATCAAGATCCATGTGGCCAGCTTCGAAGGCGGCTACAACGCCTACACGTCCCGCAAGGTCTGGTCACGTCAGAACCTGCTCGACTCGATCTGCACCAGCCTGGCTGGCAGGGCGGCAGAACTGCTGGTGTTTGGCGCTGACTCGAGCTCCAGCGGCGCAGAGAGCGATCTGCGCAAGGCCACCGAGACAGCGGCCCGCCTGGTCCGCCACCTGGGGCATGGCGAACGCATCGGTCGCGTCGACGTGTCCGTCAACAGCGAAGACAATCTTTGCACGGATGTGGACGCGAGCAACGCCCCGATCGAAGCCTTGCTGCAATCCGAGCACGCGAGGGCGACCCAGATGCTTGACGGGCATCGAGTTGCCCTGCTGTCCTTGGTGGACGAGCTGATGGCACATGGGCAGGTCGCGCCTGCGCGATTCGCCCAGGTCGTGGGTTTGCCCCTGCGGACAGCGGAGGACACCCTGGACCCCTATGCGGCGAAGCTGGCCGCATTTCGGCAGATGAGGCCCGAGCAACTGAGTGCGTGAGCCTGTGACGCCACGGTCAGCCGTGGCGCCCCACCTCACTCCACCGTCACACTCTTGGCCAGGTTGCGCGGCTTGTCCACGTCCGTGCCCTTCGCGCACGCCGTGTGATACGCCAGCAACTGCAGCGGCACCACGTGCAGGATGGGGCTCAGCGCGCCATAGTGCTCCGGCATGCGGATCACGTGGATGCCCGGCTCGGCCTGGATCTGCGTGTCGCCATCGGCGCACACGTACAGCTCGCCGCCGCGCGCCTTGACCTCCTGCATGTTGCTCTTGAGCTTTTCGAGCAGCACGTCGTTGGGGGCCACGACCACCACAGGCATCTCGGCCGTCACCAGCGCCAGCGGGCCATGCTTGAGCTCGCCGGCCGGGTAAGCCTCGGCGTGGATGTAGCTGATCTCTTTGAGCTTCAAGGCGCCTTCCAGGCCGATGGGGTAATGCAGCCCACGACCCAGGAACAAGGCGTTGTCCTTGCGCGCAAAGGCGTCGGCCCAGGCCACGACCTGCGGCTCCAGCGCCAGCACGGCCTGCAGCGCAGCCGGCAGGTGTCGCATGGCCTTGAGGTGCTCGGCTTCGGCCTCGGGGCTCAGGTGCCCGCGCAGCTTGGCCAGCGTCAGCGTCAGCAGGAACAGGCCCGCCAGCTGGGTGGTGAAAGCCTTGGTCGAGGCCACGCCGATTTCGACGCCAGCGCGCGTCACGTAGGCCAGCTTGCACTCGCGCACCATCGCGCTGGTGCTCACGTTGCAGATGGTCAGCGTCTGCTCCATGCCCAGGCTGCGCGCGTGCTTGAGCGCGGCGATGGTGTCGGCCGTCTCGCCGGACTGGCTGATGGTGACGATGAGCGTGCGCGGATCGGGCACGCTGTCGCGGTAGCGGTACTCGCTGGCGATCTCGACGTTGGTGGGGATTTTGGCGATGGATTCGAGCCAGTACTTGGCGGTGGAGCCCGAGTAGTAACTGGTGCCGCAGGCCAGGATCAGCACGCGGTCGATCTGGCCGAACACGGCCTCGGCCTGCTCGCCGAACAGCGTGGGCGTGATCGCCTCGACACCTTCGAGCGTGTCCGCGATGGCGCGCGGCTGCTCGAAGATTTCCTTTTGCATGTAGTGGCGATAGGGGCCCAACTCGACCGCGCCGCTGTGGGCGGTGACGGTGCGCACCGGGCGCTCGGTCGGGTCCACGCGCACGTGTTCGGCGGCGCCAGGCGCGATGTGCTCGATCCAGTGGCGACCGGGCTGCAGGTCAACCACGTCGCCTTCTTCCAGGTAAACGATCTGGTCGGTGACACCCGCCAGCGCCATGGCGTCGGACGCCAGGAAGCGCTCGGTGGCGTCGGCGCCGCCCACGCCCATCACCAGGGGCGAGCCCTGGCGCGCGCCGACGATGCGC
>NZ_DCXA01000054.1:8635-11701 GCF_002328915.1 Aquabacterium sp. UBA2148 | reverse complement strand
GATCGCATCCTCTCGCACGTGCCAGATGCCCGCGCCGCCGGTGTGCTGGCGGGGCTGTCGGTGGGTGATCAGGCGGCGATCAGCCGAGCCGACTGGGTGGTGTTGCAGCGCACAGGCACCGCGCACCTGGTGAGCATCAGCGGCACCCATGTGGCCCTGCTCGGTGTGCTGGCGGCATGGTGGGTGCGAGGGGCCTGGTCCCGACTGCCTTCGCTGACCCGCCTGGTCCCCGCCCACACGGTGGCAGCCTGGGTGGCCCTGGGGGTGTCAGCGCTCTACGCATTGGCCTCGGGCTGGGGCGTTCCCGCTCAACGCACGGTGTGGATGATGGTTTTTGTCACCGTTCTGGGCTCCATCGGGCGGCGCTGGCCTTGGCCGCTGGTGTGGCTGCCGGGTGCCGCGCTGGTTTCGGTGACCGATCCCTGGGCGCTGGCCCAGCCCGGGTTCTGGCTCTCGTTCGTGGCGGTGGGCGTGCTGCTGGCCTCGGGTGTGCGGGTGCCCGAGGCATCTGCCGACGAATGGGCCGAGGGGCGCTGGTGGTCCCGCTGGCGCGAGGCAGGGGGTGAGCTGCTGCAGACCCAGCGCCTGGTGGCGGTGGCCCTGGCGCCCCTGGCCCTCGTGTGCTTTCAGCAGGTCTCGATCGTGGGGGCCGGGGTCAACCTGTTGGCTGTGCCATTGTTCACCCTGGTGTTCACGCCCCTGGCCCTGGCCGGGGTGCTCTTTCCGTTCTTCTGGGACGTGGCGGCCTGGGGGCTGGAGGTGAGCTGGTGGGCGCTGTCGTTGAGTGCACAGGCCCCAGGCGCCGTCTGGACAGTGCCCGCTTTGCCGGGCTGGGTGGCGGCCAGCGGCATCGCGGCGGCCTTCGTGCTGGCGCTGCCTGGGCGCTGGCACTGGCGTGTGCTGGCCTTGCCTTTTCTGCTGCCATTTTTTCGCTTGCCGGACGCGTGGCACCTGCTGCCCCGGCCTGAGCCAGGGCAGTTCAGCGCCGTGGTGCTGGACGTGGGGCAGGGCGGTGCCACCTTGGTCCGGACGTCGGCGCACACCCTGCTGTTTGATGCGGGACCGCTGCGACCCGATGGCAGCGACCTGGTCGAGCGCGTGTTTGCGCCCATGCTCCAGTCGATGGGGGTGCATCGGTTGGACGCGCTCATGATCAGTCACGACGATGCCGACCACAGCGGTGGCGCGCAGAGCCTGCTGGACAGCACGGACGTTGGCGAGTTGATGACGCCTTTCGAGCCCAAGCACCCCTTGCGGCGACATGCGGCCCAACACCGAGCTTGCGAGGCGGGCATGAGCTGGACCTGGGATGGCGTGGTTTTCAGGGTGTTGCACCCGGGACCGATGAAGGCCAATGCTTCCGACAACGCGCGCTCCTGCGTGTTGCAAGTGGAGGCCTCTGCCCAGCAGCCGGTGCGTTTGCTGCTGACCGCCGACATCGAGGCCGATCAGGAGAGGTCGCTCCTGGCGCATTGGCCTGCCTCGCGCTTGCGCAGCACGGTGATGCTGGTGCCACACCATGGCAGTCGCACCTCTTCGACGCCCGAATGGTTGCGTGCGGTGGCACCTCTGCAGGCCGTGGTGCAGGTGGGCCTGCGCAATGCCTATGGGCATCCCAGCCCAGCGGTCATGCAGCGCTACGCCGAAGCAGGCATCCCGACGATCGCCACGCCGGTGTGCGGTGCATTCGTTTGGGAGAGCACCGAGCTCGCTGCGGTCGCGTCAGCAGTGCCTGGGTCACGCAGTCAGCCCGCGCTCGGCCGATGCTGGCGATCGACGAGAACCCACCATTGGCAACAATGAGCCGAGGCCGCGATCACTTGCAGCGGGACGGTGAACCAAGGCCTCAGTCGGCCTCGTTCAAGCGGCTGGCCAGGATCTTGTCGATGCGCTTGCCGTCCATGTCGACCACCTCGAAACGCCATCCGTGCCACTCGACCACGTCGGTCACGCGGGGCAGTCGGCCCAGCAGCAGCATGACCAGGCCCGCCAGCGTGTTGTAGCGGCCACGGTCTTCGTCGGGCAGGTTCTTGATCTCCAGGCGGTCTTTCAGTTCGGGGGCCGGGATGAGGCCGTCGATCAGCCAGGAGCCGTCGTCGCGCTGCACGGCCCAGGCGTCATTCGGCTCGGCTGGTGTGAACTCGCCGGTGATGGCCTCGAGCACGTCGCGCAGGGTGATGACGCCTTGCACCTCACCGTATTCATCGACCACGAACACCATCTGCGTGTCCGAGCCGCGGAAGTGCTCGAGCAACTCCATGCCGGAGAGCGTCTCTGGCACGAACACCGCAGGCAGCAGGTTCTGGCTGAGGTCGTTGCTTTGCTGCTGGGTGAGCTGGTGCAGCAGCTGCTGGGCCGTGACCACGCCCACGACGTCATCGAGGCCACCTCGGCAAACCGGGTAACGCGAATAACCGTGCTCGGCGATGATGGCGATGTTCTCGGCCATGGGCTCTTCGATGTCGAGCCAGGCGATGTCGCTGCGCGGGATCATCATCGAGCCGATCTGGCGCTCATCCAGGCGGAACACATTGCGCACCATCTGGTGCTCGTGGGCCTCGATCACGCCGGCGTCCAGGCCCTCTTCGAGTTGGGCCGCGATCTCTTCTTCGGTCACGCTGCGCCCACCGTTGTCCTTGATGCCCAGCAGCTTGAGGATGCCTTCGGTGCTCACCGACAAGAGGTGCACAAAGGGCTTGGTCAGGCTGGAGATCACCTTCATGGGCGGCGCCATGAGGCGGGCCACGGACTCGGGGTACATCTGGCCCACGCGCTTGGGCACCAGTTCACCGAAGATGATCGTGGCGAAGGTGATGATGACCACCACCAGCGCCGTGGCCGTGATGGCGGCGATGCTTTCGGTGAGTGGGAAGTGGCTCAGCAGCCACTGAGCCAGCGGGCTGGAAAACGCGGCCTCACCGACGATGCCGTTGAGCACGCCGATGGAGGTGATGCCGATCTGGACGGTCGACAGGAATTGCGTGGGGTTGTCGTGCAGGTCGATGGCGGCCACCGCACCAGCGTCTCCTGTCTCCGCCATGACCTGCAGCCTCGCCTTGCGGCTGG
>NZ_DCXA01000054.1:0-8552 GCF_002328915.1 Aquabacterium sp. UBA2148 | reverse complement strand
CGGCTGGCCGCGAGCGACATCTCGGACATGGCGAACAAGCCGTTGAGCAGGATCAGGAAAATCAGCAGCGCAAAGTCCATTGAAGGCACCGGGCATGGCCGGGCCGTCTGAGAAGGGACAGCAAGCGTAGCAGAATCCGGGCCATGGACTACCTCGTCGGCGACCTTCAAGGCTGCTGCGATCCGCTCGAGCGATTGCTGCAGACCATCGACTTTTCTCCTTCCCGCGATCGGCTCTTCCTCCTGGGGGACCTGGTCAACCGCGGTCCGGACTCGCTGGGCGTGCTCCGGCGACTGCGGGCGCTGGGAGGTGCGGCCACCTGTCTGCTGGGCAACCACGACCTGCACCTGTTGGCCATCGCGCACGGGGTGCGCGAGCCGCACCGCAGCGACACGCTCGACTGCATCTTGCAAGCACCCGACCGCGACGACTGGCTCAACTGGCTGCGCCAGCAGCGCCTGGCGGTGTGGGACGCCGGCTGGCTGATGGTGCACGCGGGCGTGCTGCCGCAGTGGGACGCGGCGCGCACCGTCGCGCTGGCCGGCGAGGTCGAGGCCATGCTGCGCAGCCCCGACCTGGGTGACTTCCTGACGCAGATGTACGGCAACGAGCCCGCGCGCTGGGACGACGCCCTCACAGGCGTGAGCCGCTGGCGCTGCGTGGTCAACGCGCTCACGCGCCTGCGCTTTTGCACGCCCGAAGGCGAGATGGAATTTGCCACCAAAGAAGGTGCGGGCGGTGCGCCCCAAGGCTTCGTGCCCTGGTTCGAGGTGCCTGCTCGTGCCACCCAAGGCACGCCGGTGGCGTTCGGACACTGGTCGACGCTGGGGCTGATCGATCGGCCTGATTTGCTGGCCCTGGACACCGGCTGTGTGTGGGGCGGACGCCTCACGGCCGTTCGCGTCGATGGCGGGCGGCGAGAGGTGGTCCAGGTGGTTTGCCCTCAGGTACAAAAGCCGACGCCATCCTGACTTGGACTGCCACTACAATGGTCGGTTCCGAGGGTGTGTGGCCGAGCGGTTTAAGGCACCGGTCTTGAAAACCGGCGAACGTTTGCGCGTTCCGTGAGTTCGAATCTCACCGCACCCGCCAGGATCTGGTTGCCGTGGTTGCCGCAGTGGTCAAATCGACTGCGGCGTTGTTGCCGCCCAGGGGACACAGCTGTCCTGCTCCCTCACGCACCGTGAGGCAAGCCAGCTGATCGCCCCGCCAGGTCCGTGCCCCGCGTACCTCCAGATCATGAACCGACCCCCCCGGGAATCACTCGCCGAGGCTGACGCTCAGCGCGCCTTGTACGACCAGATCGAGGCCGAATTCGAGGCCATCAAACTCAAGTACCGCGACATGCTGGGTCCGCAGGACGTGGCCTACATCAAGCGGCTCCGTGCCTGGTCGCGCCGCTTCGAGGTGCTGGGTCGAGGCCTGCTTTGGGTCAGCAAGGAGCCGATCACCTTTGCCCTGGGTGTGCTGTTCGTTTGGTTGCACCGCAACATCGAAGCCATCGAGATCGGGCACAACGTGCTGCACGGCCAGTACGACGGCTTTGCCGAGATCCCGCAGTTCCATTCGCGCAACTTCAAATGGAAGGCGCCGGTGGACGAAGAGGGCTGGCGTCGCGAGCACAACGCCCTGCACCACGTGCACACCAACGTGTTCGAGAAGGACCCGGACCTGAATCACGGCATCTTGCGCATGAACGACAAGACGCCTTGGAACCCCATGCACCGCTGGCAGGTGCCCATCTACCTGCTTTGGGTCTACCCGCAGATCCTGTACGGGTTCAACAACCAGAACCTGGGCTTTCGCCAGGTCCAGCGCGCCAAGGACTTCCCCGAGGGCAACAAAGGCTACGCGCTGGTCGAGCACCCGGGGCAGAGCGAGGCCGACCTCAAGCGTCGGCACAGGCACTCCGTGCTGCGCGTGCTGTTCAAGGAATACCTGGTGTTCCCGCTGCTGGCCCTGGCCACGGGGTTCTCCTTCTGGAAGGTGTTCCTGGGCAACATGCTGGCCGACGCCATCAACAACTACTGGATCGCGCTGACCATCCAGGCCACGCACTTCACGGCCCCCTTGCAGCCCGAAGAGGCGCTGAACCACCGCGGGCACTGGTACCTCAGCCAACTGGATTCGTCTGTGAACTTCAAGGGCCCGCGCTTCATGAGCATCCTGTGGGGGCACCTGAACTACCAGGTCGAACACCACCTGTTTCCCGACATCCCGTCGCGCCACTACCCGGCCATGTCCAGGGAAGTGCGCGCCGTGTGCCGCAAGCACGGGCTGAACTACCAGGTCAACGAGACCTGGGGTCGTGCCATCCGCAATTACGTGGCTCAGATGTGGCAGTTCTCCAAGCCGCCAAAGAACGATCAGGGCATCCCGGCCGGAGCGAACCGTGCTTGAGCGGGCGCTCAATTCGGCGGCCTCCTGGGGGCTCGATCACGTGGGGCAGGGCAGCGTGGATTACGTGGTCAGCAACACCATGACGGAGTTCAACCGCCGCTGCTTGCCCTTCGTCTGGACTTACGACCTCAAGGCATTGGTCGAGCAGGTCATCGACGAAGCCGCTGACGTCAAGACCTTCGTGCTGCGACCCAACCAACATTGGCCTGGCATGAAGCCGGGCCAGCACATCGAGGTGCTGTTGAACGTGGGTGATCAAGTGCACCACCGTTGCTACAGCCCGTCGGCGAGGCCCAACGGGCGCCTGGCCATCACGGTCAAGCGCAAGGAAGGTGGCGTGGTGTCGCCGTGGTTGCACAGCGTGGTGCGGCCGGGGCAGGTGCTGACGCTGGGCAAGCCCCGAGGGCATTTCACGCTGGGCGATCCACAGCTTCCAGGCAAGGTGCTGATGCTGGCGGCTGGCTCGGGCATCACGCCCATTGCATCCATGGTGGCGCAATGCCTGTCGATGCCGGCCGACCAGCGACCCGACCTGAACGTGATGGCCCAGTTCCGCCTTCCCGGCGACGTCATCTTTCGGCCCGACATGCTCGAATGGTCCGCCACAGGTGTGCCGGTGACGGTGGCATTGAGTCAGCCCCAAGCGGCGCCTGCGGCCGACGGCTTGCAGACCGCTGATCGATTGGACGAGGCGCTGATCCTACGCCGTTGCCCTGACGTGGCCGATCGGCATGTCTACCTGTGCGGCCCCGACGGGTTCATGCAGAAGATGCTGCAGGCGCTGAAGGCCTTGGGCGTGCCCGCTCGCGACATCCACACCGAGCGTTTCGAGATGGCGGCTGCCGTGCCGGTGCTAGGTGATCAGGTTGTGGACCTGGAGGGCGCGGAGGTCGTGTTCGAGCACATCAACGCGGCGATCACGCTCAAGGCCTCCGATCAGGGCAAGACCCTGCTGCAACTGGCCAACGAGCACGGGCTGCACCTGGAGCAAGGCTGTGGCAAGGGCGCTTGTGGCACCTGCAAGCTCACGGTGCACGAAGGGCAGGCGCATGGCAACGTGCTGGGCAGCAGCGTCTACCTTTGCACGAGCTTCCCCGGATCGCGGAACCTGGTGTTGGGTGCCTGAGGCGGGCCCTCCAAGCAGGGGGGGCGCATCGCAGAACATTCCTTGTGATCCCTCCTCAAGGGTTTTCCATGGCCGCTTGTCAGCAGGTGCCATCTGGACAATCCCGGCCATGACAACAAAGGGAGGCGCGACACAGGTCGCGACGTGAACATGGCTCAAAGAATCTTGACAACGGCGTCCTTGCTCGGTGGCTTGTTGCTTCTGTCCGGATGCAACGAAACGACCGTCTCTGGCGAGGTGCTGGCCGAAGGTGCCGAGGGCGCCTGGGTTTGCCTGGACACCAACGGCGACTTGCTCTGCGATGACACCGAGCCAGGCGGCGCGGTTCAGGTGGGTGGTGCGTTCCAGTTCCTGCGTCCGACGCTGATGGCCGCACACGCCATGAACCTGGTGGTGCAGGTGCCTGATCAACCAACCCAGACGCTGCCGGTTGCCCCTTTGCCCGCTGGTGCGTTCGTGATGGCCACGCCGGCGCGCGACGATGGCGCGGTTGTCACGGGGCTGAGCACCTTGTTGGCCATGCATCGGTCGGCGCCAGGCCAGGGCGAGGAGGAGGACATCGCCCTCGTCGAGTCCAAATTGAAGCGCACGTTGGGCCTGCCCGAAGAGGTTTCCTTGTTGGCAGCCCCCGGCACCGACGAACAGCGGGACTTGAAGAAACTCGATGCTTGGGTCGTGACAGCCCTGCGTCAGGGCGCGCAGGCGCACTCGCAGACCTCTGCGGGTGATGCGGGGCCAACGGGTGCGTCCACGCGGGCGGCCGCCGAGGTGCTGGCGCCCATCATCGGACGCTACACCCAGGTCGAAACCGGTCAGTTGCTCCACACCGTCGGCGCACGCACGCTGGTGCATGAAACCAAGGCGGCGTTCGCGCCCCACACCTGTGTCACGTTGCCTCCTCCGATGGTTGTCATCGACACCGCTGGCGGTGCGCCGATCGTGGACAAGGAAACCTACGTCCAGGCCCAACTCACCATGGGTGCCACGGCGGACTTCCCTCAGGCGCTGAACTTGTCGACCAAGGTTCGCGGGCGTGGCAACTCCACCTGGAACCTGGAGAAAAAGCCCTATCGCCTGAAATTCGACAGCAAGAGCAAGGTGCTCGGGATGACGTCGGACAAGGATTGGGCTCTGTTGGCCAATCACACCGACAAGACCATGCTGCGCAACGCAGTGGCGCTGTGTCTGGGGCGGGTGATGGGCATGGCCTACACGCCAGCGGCGCACCATGTCGAGTTGAGGCTCAACAACGACTTCCTGGGGCTCTACCAATTCGTCGAGCACGTCAAGGTGGCGGATCACCGCGTGAACATCGGCGCACAGGCCACCAGCCCTGAAGATGTCGATGCGGGGTTCTTCCTGGAGATCGATGCCAGGCTCGATGAAACCCACTGGTTTCGCAGCCAGAGCATGCGCCCCTACACCGTGAAGTCCGATGTCCTGGACGCAACCCAGGTCACGCACATCCGTGACGTGGTCAACGCCATGGAGTCGGCGCTGTTTGGCAGCGATCATCGGGATCCGGTCAACGGGTATGCGGCTCACCTGGATGTCGAGGCCTTGGTCGATTTCTACCTGATCAACGAGTACCTGCGCAACAACGATGCCTTCTACTCCAGCACCTTTGTCAAGAAGGAGCGCGGGGGCAAGCTCACGTTCGGGCCGCTCTGGGATTTCGATCTGGCGGCTGGCAACGTGAAGTTCAATGACAACGCGTCGCCCATCGGTTGGTGGTTGCGTGAGCCGAACAATGTCAATGCGTCCTACATCAAGCAGCTGCTCACCGACCCCGCTTTCGAGCAGCATGTCAAAGCCCGTTGGCAGCACTTGAGGCAGCAGTTGCCGGCTTTGCAGGCTTACATCCAGCAAAGCGCCGAGGTCCTGCAGGCCAGCCAGGCGCGCAACTTTCAGCGTTGGGACGTCTTGAACACCCCCATTTCACCCAGCCCTCTGGCGCTGGGCAGCTACGAGGCGGAGGTGTCTCACCTGCGAGACTGGTTGGCGCAGCGCGCTGCCTGGATGGATGAGCAATTGTTGCCATCACCCGTGGCTTTGCCTTGATGGGCGGCTGAGGGCTTGAGTGGCTGAGCGCCTTGCTCAGCCTGCTTGCAGCAGGAACGGCTCAGTGGGCCTCGGCCAACTCGGGTGAGGCCTGCTGTACAGGGGGCACCCAGCTTGATACCCACTGCGGCAGTTGGTCTGCGGGCATGGGTTTGGCGATCCAGTAGCCCTGGGCGATGTCACAGCCCAGCTCGCCCAGCAGGCCCCAGGCAGCGCCTTCTTCCAGGCCTTCGGCCGTCACTTTCAGCCCCAGGTTGTGTGCCAGGTCGACCACCGACCGCACGATCTTGGCGTCCTGGGCATCGTGGTGCATGTTCATCACGAAAGAGCGGTCGATCTTGAGTTCGTGAACGGGCAGGCGCTTGAGGTAGGCCAGCGACGAGTAGCCGGTGCCGAAGTCGTCGATCGACATCTGCAGGCCCATGTCATGGAACTGCTCGAGTGTTTGCTGCGCGCGATTGGGATCGTCCATGATCGCGCTTTCGGTGATCTCCAGGCACATCGCGCTGGCGGGCACCTGGTGTTCTTGCAGCAGCGCGCTCACGCGCGCGGGCAGTTCGGGGTCGATCAGGTCGCGTGCAGAGAGGTTGATCGACATCTGCAGGCGCAGCCCCTGATCGGCGCAGCGTCGCCAGGTGCGCATCGACTCGACCAGCAGCCAGCTGGTGATCTGTCGGATGAAGCCCGACTGCTCCGCGAACGGGATGAACAGGCCGGGGGGCACCATGCCACGTGCAGGGTGCGCCCACCTGATCAGGGCCTCGGCACCCACGACACTGCCGTTGCGCAAACAAACCTTGGGCTGCAGAAAGAGGCGGAATTCGTTTTGCTCGACCGCCTGGCGCAGCTCGCCGAGCAAGGACAGGGCGGCGTCGGATTTGACATCCAGCTCGGGCCGGAAGATGGTGCAGCCGGTTTGTGCTTGTTTGGCATGGTGCATGGCCAGCTCGGCCCGGCGCATGAGGGTGGCGTCGTCGGTGGCGTGAGTGGGGCATGCCGCGATGCCGATGCCCGCGCCCAGGTCCACCGTGCTGCCGTTGAGGTCGATGGTGGCTTCGAGCCCCTGCTGCACACGTCGTGAGACCGCCAGCGCTTCGTCGATGCCGCCGTGGGCCAGAAGGATCGCGAATTCATCGCCACCGAGTCGGGCCACGGTGTGCTCGGCCTCGTTCAGCTTGTCATGCAGCAGGCGAGCGACGCGCTGCAACAATTGGTCGCCGGCGTCGGTACCCAGCACGTTGTTGACATGCCGAAAACGATCGAGGTTGAGCATGACGACCGCGCAGCCGGTGTTCTGCGCGACGGCCCGCGCCACCGCATCGCGCACGGCAATGGTGAAGCCAGCGCGGTTGGGCAAACGGGTCAGGGAGTCGGTCAGGCCGCTGCGGCGGATCTCGCTTTCGCGCTGGTGAACGGCCTGGCGCATCGACTCGAAGGCCTCGGCGAGCTCGCCGATTTCGTCATCGCCATGGCGTGGGATGGGCGCGTTGAAGTCTCCCCGTGCCAGGCGCGCAGCCAGTCGGGTGAGGCTGGTGACAGGCGTCGTGATGCGGCGTGCGGTCATGGCGCTGCCGATGGCGAACGCCAGCACACCGAAGCCATTGAGCGCGAGGATGGCCAGCTGCAGTTGCTGAAATGGCGCGACGGCGGCATCCACCGATCTCAGCATCACGGCATAAATGGGCACCTGTGCGTCGTTGCCGAGCGCGTGCAGGCGAGCCACGTGCAGGCCGTCGGGCAGCTCGAATGACATGCGGTTGGCGCCGGTGGCCGCCGACGCCGAGGCGGCCGGCATCCACTGGCCCAGCAGCGATTGTCGGGCGTCCTCGCCAAGCAGGGACAAGGCTGCTTGCCAGCCGCCCGACTGAGTTCGTGTGACGATCACCAGGCTCATGGCGGTGAGCTGTTTCATGTCGCGCACCAGTCGCTCGTCGAGCTGGTAGCCCATGACCACCCAACCGATGGTCAGTGGCGCACGGATGGGCACGGCCACCAGTTGCAGCACTTGTTTGCCCATGGCCACGATCACGCCCGATTCACCTGGGTCCTCGGTGGACTCGGCTTGTCGGATGGCTCGCTGGACCAGCCCCGTCAGCTCGGCCGAACGGGGGCCGGTGCTTGCTTGAACCTTGCCTTGGGCATCGGTGATGATCGAAAAGCTGGCGCCCGCGCGTTCGCCATGGTTGTCCAGTGCCGACACCAGGGTTTCGGTGTCGCCACTGGAGAGTGCCTCGCGAAAGCCATAGTCCGCTGCCAGCAGGCGTGTGGACTCGCTCAGGTGGGTGGCGCTTTGTCGCAGCAGCCGCCTGAAGACCTGCTCGCCCAGGTCCAGGGACGAGCCCAGCAATTCCCTGGCGTTGTGGTCGATGCTGCGCTGCACGAGCGCAAAGGTGACGACCTGCACCAACAGCAACAGACCCAGGAAGAGCGCGACGATGCGGAACGCCAACCGGCGCCGCATCGGGAGCGCATCGACCAGGGTGTCGCCGCCGGTGTTCATGGCTTGGGTGGCCCCCCGAGTCGAACGACGCTCGTGTTGCCAGCTGCTTGGACCTTGATGCCTTGGCGCTGTGGCGCTTGTTTGTCACCCATCTGCATGTGCCAGGCCTGCAACGTGTGGTCTCCGGGGGGCACGTCCAGCGTGGCCACACCCGCTTTGTTGGCGATGGCGAAATGCGGGGTGTTGACCACGTGGATGAAGGCCGTCATGCGATCGTGGATGTTGCAGCCCAGGATGGCGGTACCGGCTTTGTCGAAAACCACCGGCGCGGCGGGGGTGCCCGAGTAGAGCTTGATCTCGAATGGCTTGGCCGCAGAGAAGGAATAGATGTGGTGACGCACGGTGTCGAAGTTGGGGAAGCTCACTGCCGTGCCGGTCTGCACCACCAGCATGGTTGGTGTGAAGGCTCGACCGCGTTGCCCCAATTCAGCCTGGGTGCCGGGCGGGGCGGTCGGCTTGCCGCCC
>NZ_DCXA01000055.1:24353-28939 GCF_002328915.1 Aquabacterium sp. UBA2148 | reverse complement strand
CGGCAAGCCGGTCAGACGGCAGGGCCATGGCCTGCTGCAAAGCGACTTGTGCCGCCGCCTGCTCGGCCGCCCGACGGGACGTGCCCTCGCCGCTCACCCGAATGCCCAGATCGGGCAAAGCGCACGACACCACGAACACCTGCTCGTGGGCCTTGCCGCGCGTTGCCTCGATGCCGTACGTGGGCACGGGCATCTTGCGCCCCTGCAGCCATTCCTGCAAGGCGGTCTTGGCATCTTTGGCCCAGCCCTCGAGCGAGCCGCTTTCATCGAGCACGGGCTCGAACAGCCTCAGCACCAGCGCGCGCGCGGCGTCAAACCCCGCGTCCACGTACACGGCGCCGATGATGGCTTCCAAGGCATCGGCCAGGATGGATGGCCTTTGCGCACCGCCGCCTTTGGCTTCGCCCTCGGACAGGCGCAGCACCTCGGGCAGGCCCAGGGACACCGCCAGCCGGTGCAGCATGTCCTGGCGCACCAGGTGAGCGCGCACGCGCGTGAGGTCACCCTCGGCGCCCTGCTTGAAACGGGCGTAGAGCAAGGTGGACACCCCCAACTCCAGCACGGCGTCGCCCAGGAACTCCAGGCGCTCGTAGTGATCGGCACCGAAGCTCTTGTGGGTGACCGCGCGCTGCAGCAGGCCTGGCTCGGCAAAGGCATGACCCAGCCGCTGCTGCAAAGCCAGCAAAGCAGGTGACAGTGTAGGCATGGGCACCCCCATCAGGCGAACAGCGCGCCAGAGCGCGGGCCCGTGGAGACACCCCAAAGACAAAGGGCCTGAAACCAGGCCCGTTCGTCAAGGGATCCGAAGATGGCCTGCAGGCTCACTTGGATTGCCCTTCGAACTTGATCACCAGGTAGACCGGATCGACCAGCTCGATCTCCTTGTCGTAGGCAAACCGGATGACGATCTGTTCGTTTTCCTTGGTGATGTCCAGGTCACGGCCATTCTTGATGGCCTCGACACCGTACTCGATCTGAGCCGCGCGGTCATAAGACGCTCGGATGTCGGCCACCGTGCTGCCGCCCTCTTTGGCTGCCTTGTTGACCATGCCCGTGATGGTCTGGTACTCCAGCAAGGCAGGCGTGACCTTCATGCCGATCAGGGCGACCACACAGATGACGAAGGACCAGGCCAGCAGGCCGATCATCGTGATGCCACGCTGAGCACGCGGGAGCCGCTTGACCGAACGCTGACAGGACATGACAGTCGAAGGAAACATGGGCGTGATCCTGAAAATGCGAGGGTTCAGTGGAAGAAACCGATGCGCTTGACGTCGCTGAAATTCATCCAGATGACGAAGGCCTTGCCAACCAGGTTGCGGTCGGGCACAAAACCCCAGTAGCGTGAGTCAAGCGAATTGTCGCGGTTGTCACCCATGGCGAAATAATGGCCGGCAGGCACCTTGCAGACCATGCCTTCACCACTGTAGCTGCAGTTTTCTTTCATCGGGAAGTCCTCGATCGACTGCGGCGGCACAAAAGGCGGCCGATCCCGGTCGATGAGGATGTTGTGCTTGACCTCGCCGAGCTTCTCGCTGTACTGCTGGGTGTACCGCATGCTGTCGGCATCGTAGTACTCGGCACCGGTCTCCAGCTCAACCGGCTGCCCGTTGACCGTCAGGCGCTTGTTGACGTAGGCAATGGTGTCACCTGGCAGTCCCACCACACGCTTGATGTAGTCCATGCTGGGGTTGACCGGGTAGCGGAAGACCACCACGTCACCGCGCTGAGGTTCGTTGTTGTCGATGATCTTCTGGTTGATCACCGGCAAGCGGATGCCGTAGTGAAACTTGTTGACCAGGATGAGGTCGCCCACCACCAGCGTCGGCATCATCGAGCCCGAAGGGATCTTGAACGGCTCGAACAAGAACGAGCGCATCAGGAAGACTGCGCAGATCACCGGGAACAGGCCGGCGGTCCAGTCCAGCCACCAAGGCTGCATCAGCAGGCGATCGCGCGCGATGCCGATGTTGCCGTCGACATCGCCGATGCCTTGCGTGGCCAGCGACACGCGGCGCGCCTGATCCTGCGCCACCAGCTGGGCCGCAGCGGCCTCGCGGTCGGGGCGGAACTTGAACTTCTCGGCCAGCCAGTAAGCCAGCGTCACGACGGTCAGGATGAACAGCAGCAGCGAGAAATTCCCGTGCCAGTGCCCCAGATACCAGCCCCCCAGGTACGCAGCCAGGGCCGCGTACAGCAATCCGGTGATCAGACTCATTTGTGTAGTTTGCTTGTGGTGATCGATCAGTCGTCAACCTGCAGGATGGCCAGGAAGGCTTCCTGCGGCACCTCGACCGACCCAATCTGTTTCATGCGCTTCTTGCCGGCCTTCTGCTTTTCGAGCAGCTTGCGCTTGCGAGAGATGTCGCCGCCGTAGCATTTTGCCAGCACGTTCTTGCGCAGCGCCTTGATGTTCTCGCGGGCAATGATGTTGCCGCCGATGGCCGCCTGGATGGCCACGTCGTACATCTGCCGCGGGATCTGCTCGCGCATCTTGGCGGCCACGGCGCGACCGCGGTAGGCGCTTTGCGCGCGGTGCACGATGATCGACAGGGCATCGACCCGGTCGCCGTTGATCAGCAGGTCCACCTTGACCACGTCGGAGGCGCGGTACTCCTTGAACTCGTAGTCCATGGAGGCGTAACCGCGCGAGACCGATTTGAGCTTGTCGAAGAAGTCCAGCACGATCTCGGCCAACGGCATCTCATAGGTCAGCATGACCTGGCGGCCGTGGTAGGCCATGTTCATCTGCACGCCGCGCTTCTGGTTGGCCAGCGTCATCACGGGGCCGACGTAGTCCTGCGGCATGTACAGGTGCACCGTGACGATGGGCTCGCGGATCTCGTTGATGCGGGCCACTTCGGGCATCTTCGAGGGGTTCTCCACCTCGATGACCTCGCCACCGTTGAGCTCGACCTCGTAGACCACGCTGGGCGCGGTCGTGATCAGGTCCTGATCGAACTCGCGCTCGAGGCGCTCCTGCACGATCTCCATGTGCAGCAGGCCCAGGAAGCCGCAACGGAAGCCGAAGCCCAGCGCCTGCGACACCTCGGGCTCGTAGCGCAGCGAGCTGTCGTTGAGCTTGAGCTTTTCGAGCGCGTCACGCAGCTGGTCGTACTCGCTGGCCTCGGTCGGGTAGAGGCCGGCAAACACCTGCGGCTGGATCTCCTTGAAACCGGGCAGCGCCTCGGTGGCGGGGCCGGCGTTGTTGGGCAGCTTCTTCTCGATGGTGACCGTGTCGCCCACCTTGGCAGCGGCCAGCTCCTTGATGCCGGCGATGATGAAGCCCACCTCACCCGCACGCAGCTCGTCACGCGGCGTGGACTTGGGCGTGAAGACGCCCAGGTGCTCGGCCGGGTAGACGGTGTTGGTGGCCATCATGCGGATGCGCTCGCCCTTCTTGAGCACGCCATCGACCACGCGCACCAGCATCACCACGCCGACGTAGTTGTCGAACCAGGCGTCGATGATCATGGCGCGCGGCGGACCGTCGGGGTTGCCCTTCGGGGGTGGCATGCGCTTGACCACCGCTTCGAGGATCTCGTCGATGCCCATGCCGGTCTTGGCCGAACACGGGATGCCGTCGGTGGCGTCGATGCCGATGACGTCTTCGATTTCTTCCTTGGCGCGCTCGGGGTCGGCCTGCGGCAGGTCCATCTTGTTGAGGACCGGGATCACTTCGACACCCAGGTCGAGCGCGGTGTAGCAGTTGGCCACCGTCTGGGCCTCGACGCCTTGCGAGGCATCGACCACCAGCAGCGCGCCTTCGCACGCCGACAGCGAGCGGCTGACTTCATACGAGAAGTCGACGTGACCAGGTGTGTCGATGAGGTTCAGGTTGTAGACCTGGCCGTCCTGCGCCTTGTACTGCAGCGCGGCGGTCTGGGCCTTGATGGTGATGCCGCGCTCTTTCTCGATGTCCATCGAGTCGAGCACCTGCGCTTCCATCTCGCGATCACTCAAGCCACCACAGCGCTGGATGATGCGATCGGCCAGCGTGGATTTGCCGTGGTCGATGTGGGCAATGATCGAAAAATTGCGGATGTGGTTCATAAAAAAAAGGCACGTCCAAAGATGTGACGCGCCTTCCAACAAAAACGTATGGCAACTGCTTGTTGGACCTCCATTGTACCGAAGGTCCCTTCCGCAAGGGCTCTTTGCAAGCCTCGGGCGGTGGCTTGCCGGCCGGGACGATGATGTTATTCACATCTTGTCCACAGGCTCGTGTGGGTAAGTCGGGCGTCGGCTCCGCTGTGGGATCGGAGGTTTCCGGCAGGGCGGATTGTAGCCACAAACCCCCACCGCCCCCGGACTTATCAACATCGCTCGCCGATGTGTGAGCCGCCCAACAACCCCATGAACAGCTCAGGATTGAATGAAAAAAGGCCCCGAAGGGCCTTGGGTCAGGTCAGCAGCCGCTCACTTGCCGGGCCGGATCACGGCGTACTGAGCCCAGTCGCCACGGCGCACCAGCACGCTCACAGGGCGATTCTTGTCGAGCTTGCCCAGCACGGACTCGAAGTCCTTGGCGCTGGCGATCTGCACGTTCGCGACGGCCAGGATGATGTCTCCGGGCCGCAAGCCAG
>NZ_DCXA01000055.1:21096-24278 GCF_002328915.1 Aquabacterium sp. UBA2148 | reverse complement strand
AAGCCAGCGCGAGCGGCGGGGCCCTGCGCATCTTCGACCAGCACCCCACCGTTTTGCTTGAGCTCACGCTTTTGCTCTGCGCTGAGGTCGGTCACGTTCAAGCCCAGCAGCGAAGCCGCCACCTTGGCCGGCTTGGCCGCTTCCTGCTCAGCCTTGGCCTTGGGTCCATCCATCTCGGCCACGGTGATGCTCAGGTCCTTGTAGCCGCCTCGGCGGAACACCTGCAAGGTGGCCTTCGTGCCTGGCTTGGTGGCCGCCACCTGGCGAGACAGGTCTGCGGGCTTTTCGATCGGTTGACCATTGAAGCGGGTGACGATGTCGCCTGCCTCGAGGCCAGCCTTGTCAGCGGGCGTGCCCGGCTCGACCGCTTGCACCAGCGCCCCCTCGGCCTTGGCCAGGCCGATGGAGTCGGCCACGTCCTTGGTGACCTGGCCAATGGAAACGCCGATGCGACCGCGGGTGACCTTGCCACCCGAGCGCAGCTGATCAGCCACCTTCACCGCGTCATCGATCGGGATGGACAGCGAGATGCCCATGAAGCCACCCGAGCGGCTGAGGATCTGTGAGTTGATGCCCACCACCTCGCCGCGCATGTTGATCAGCGGGCCGCCCGAGTTGCCGGGGTTCACGGCCACGTCGGTCTGGATGAAGCGGATTTCTTCGCCCGTGTCACGCGCCTTGGCGCTGACGATGCCGGACGTCACGGTGTTCTCCAGGCCAAAAGGCGTGCCGATGGCCATGACCCATTCGCCCACCCTCAGACGGTTGACATCGCCCACCACCACGGCAGGCAACTTGGATGCCTCGATCTTCAGCACGGCCACATCGGTGCGCTTGTCGGCGCCGACGACCTTGGCCTTGAACTCGCGCTTGTCGGTCAGGGTGACGTAGACCTCGTCGGCGCCCTCGACCACGTGGGCGTTGGTCATCACGAAGCCGTCTTGGCTCAGGATGAAGCCCGAACCCAGCCCACGCGGGCGCTCCTCGCCCTGCGAGCCGCCCTGCTCGCCCCCCTTGCGCGGGGTTTTGCCACGTTGCTCGGGCATGGGCACGCCGAAAAACCGCTTGAAGAACTCGCGCATCTGGGCATCGGCCTCGTCACCCTCGCCGTCCTCGTCGCCCACGCGCTGAGTCGTTCGGATGCTGACCACGGAGGGGCCGACCTTCTCGACCAACTCGGTGAAGTCAGGCAGCCCCTTGACCAGCGAAGGTGCGTTGGCCGGCGCCACCTGAGCGATCGATGCGACCGGCGCTTGCTGCGCTTGCGAGGAATGAGGGAACAGGCTGGAGCTCAGCATGAGCCCCACAGCGGACACCACTGCACCGACGACGAGCGTGCGGCGGATGACGGACGGGGTGGAGGTAACGCTCATTTGCTTGGATGACATGGATGTCAGGACCTTGTGAAAGCGATGCGGATGATGACGAAACGTCACAGGCGTGAGTTTGGACGACATTGCGTTTCGCCATCACGTCTGCACATGAAGATGGGTGAACCGTTGGACGTGAAGATGCGTTCGCAGATGCGCCCGGCACCCCAAAAAACAAGGCACCGCGAGGGCAGAGCCAACGCGGTGCAGCGAAAACACAGGTTTGTCAGCGATCTGAATCGACCCCAACCCGGATCACATCAGGCCGGTCAGAGAACGTTTGAGGCGGCTGAGGTTGAGGCAGCTGAGCGGACATGGCCTGCTCCAGCTTCGGATCCGCCGGCAGCCAGGCGTGGCCCTGCGTGCGCACCGCACTGAAAGAGCCCCCAGCAGCCAACGCAGAGTTCACGCCCTCAGGCGTGGCAGCGCCCTCGGACCAACCGACTCCGGAGCGTGCAACCTGCGCACCATCGGGCACCCCAGTCGGCACCCCCAGGTTCAGAGTCAGGACCCCGACGATGGCGGCGAAACTGGCTGCCACCGCCATGGGACCAGCCCACATGCGTCGCTTCAGAGGCTGCACCCCATCGGCGGCCTCGGATGAAGTCTGCTGCAGCGCCGCAACTCGACCCACGGTTTGCGCAGCCTGCGGAGACAAGACCACAGGCTCATCGGCCAAACGCGTGCGCAAGCGCTGCAGGAACGCCGCGCTGTCGCTGCCAGAAGCCTGGTCGGGCGAGCGCATGGCCTCGCCGATCAAGTGGTAAGCGTGCCAGGTGGCCCGGGCATCGGGTTGCTGACGCCAGGCGCCACAAGCGCGCGCGACCTCGTCGGAATGGGCCTGCCCATCAGCCAGCGCGGACAGGATCTCGCGGGGGATGACGTCGTCGGGCGTGCGTTCGGACATGCTGAGGCTCCAGGTGTTTTCGCCTGCCGGGATCGCAGGCCATGCATGTCAGGTTGGTGCCGCCCCTGGCGAGAAAGTTCCCAAGATGTGTCGATTCGTCACCAGCGTTCCCCATCGCGGGTGTCAAGCAAGGGGCGCAAACGCGACGCAATGGCCTCCCGCGCACGGTAAATGCGCGAGCGCACCGTGCCAATCGGGCACTGCATGAGCTCGGCAATGTCCTCGTAGCTCATCCCCTCGATCTCGCGCAGCGTGATCGCCTGTCGCAAATCGTCTGAAAGCGACTCGACGGCGGCGTTGACGGTCTCGGCAATCTGACGGGAAGCCAGCATCGACTCCGGCGTCTCACCATCGCTCAAATCATTTTCGACGCGTGGCGCGTCATCGTCGTCGTCCGCCGCGCCTGCCAACGACGACTCGGTGCGCAAGGGGTCTCGCTGCAGGCCGATCATGGCCTTTTTGGCGGTGTTGACGGCGATGCGATAAAGCCAGGTGTAGAAGGCACTTTCACCACGGAACCCAGGCAAGGCCCGGTAAGCACGGATGAACGCTTCCTGGGCAATGTCCTCGACCAAGTCCGTGTCGCGCACCATGCGCGCGATGAGCCGCTCGATGCGGCGCTGGTACTTCACGACCAGCATTTCAAAGGCCCGCTGGTCACCGCGCTGCACGCGCTCCACCAGCAAAGCATCCTCATCAACGCCAACCCGGGCAGGCCCGACATCTGGCGCGGCGGCATCCGGGAAAGAAGGCAGGCCAGGCGCCGGCGGCAGCGTGTCGGGATCCTGATCTTTGGGCATCATGGCCGCCCCCCGTTTACGCCATCGGGCTCGCCAACGTCGTCGTGCCAGCGTTCAAGCACCTGCGTGGCAGGGAAGCCATCCTCGAAGCGCAGGGGCGCGCTC
>NZ_DCXA01000055.1:18277-20990 GCF_002328915.1 Aquabacterium sp. UBA2148 | reverse complement strand
CGCGCCTGCAGAGCGAGGCGACTGACGCGCAAGGCGCGCCGGCTTGGAAGACCGGCTCATGCGGGCGGAATCGGTGTTGGCAACATGCCGCGATGATGCCACCAACCCCGCAGGGGGCGAAACCAAAGCACCTTGCGACAACACGCGGGCATCGCTGCCAGGCAAGGTCATCGCCGGAGGCAGGCACAACAAGGTGCGCAGGCGATGCACGTCTCCACGAGGACCAGGCTGCGGGCCACGATGGTCTTGCAGCCAGACCCAGGCCTGGCGAGAGCTTGACTCCCAGGGCCTGAGCCTCAAGAGCATGACGCGCTGCCAGTCCCACACCAGGCTGACGTCAACGGGTTGTGCGCCCCACTCGTCAACGCGCCAACCACCAGATGGCTCACCAGAACGCAAATTGGCCACAGGACCCGTCCAGCGCAACGTCAAGGGCAGGCCAGGCGTGAGCCAACCCCGCCCCAGGCGCCACGCGTGAAGCAAACCCACCGCACAAAGGGGCACCGCCAGCACGGAGGCCAGGGTCACATCACGATGCCGCCAGGACTCCAGCCAGGTTGCCCCGCACCAGGCGAGCAGCGCCAGGGTGCTGGCCATCAACAAGGCCAGACCGAGGCGACGCAGCCAGGGAACATCACCAGCGCCAAGCGAAAGACGCCAGGACGCAGGCCTCAGCAAGGGAGCCAGAACGGACATGGATGAGGCAGGATTTCAGCGGGGAAAACCTGCACCTCCCGCTGTCAGTTCAATGGGGACGTGGTGAATCAGACGCGCTTGAAGACCAGCGAGCCGTTGGTGCCACCGAAGCCGAAGTTGTTCTTCACGGCCACGTCGATCTTCATCTCACGCGCGGTGTTGGCGCAGTAGTCCAGGTCGCATTCCGGGTCCTGGTTGAAGATGTTGATGGTCGGCGGCGAGACCTGGTGGTGCACAGCCAGCGCCGTGAACACCGACTCGATGCCACCAGCGCCACCCAGCAGGTGACCCGTCATGGACTTGGTCGAGTTCACCACCAGTTGCTTGGCGTGGTCACCAAAAGCCTGCTTGATGGCGTTGGTTTCGTTGACGTCGCCCAGCGGGGTCGAGGTGCCGTGCGCGTTCAGGTACTGAACCTGATCGGGGTTGATGCCAGCGTTGCGCAGGGCGTTCATCATCGAGCGCTGCGGGCCGTAAACGTCCGGCGCGGTCATGTGATAAGCGTCACCGCTCATGCCGAAGCCGGCGAGTTCTGCGTAAATCCTGGCGCCACGGGCGACCGCGCTGTCGTAGGACTCGATGACCATGACGCCAGCGCCCTCGCCCAGCACGAAACCATCGCGGTCCTTGTCAAAGGGGCGCGAGGCCGTGGCCGGGTCGTCGTTGCGGGTCGACAGCGCACGAGAGGCCGCGAAACCGCCGATGCCCAGCGGGCTGACCGTGGACTCGGCACCACCGGCAACCATGATGTCGGCGTCACCGGCCTCGATGAGGCGAGCGGCCAGGCCGATGGCATGCAGGCCCGTGGTACAGGCCGTCACGACGCCCAGGTTGGGGCCGCGAAAACCGTGGTGAATGGAGACGTGACCGCTGATCATGTTGATGATCGATGCGGGCACGAAGAAGGGAGAAATGCGGCGCGGGCCGCGTTCCTTGTAATCGGTGTGGGTCTGCTCGATCATGGGCAGACCGCCGATGCCGGAGCCCACCAGCACGCCGATGCGTTCGGCAAGTTCAGGGCTCAGGGCTTCACCGGTGGGCAGACCGGCATCCTTGACGGCCTGCATGCTTGCAGCGAGGCCGAAGTGGATGAAACGGTCCATGTGACGGGCTTCTTTGGCGGGGATGTAATCCTCGATGTTGAAGCCCTTGACTTCGCCTGCGAACTGACAGGCGAACGCCGAAGCGTCGAACTGGGTGATGGTCTGGATGCCACAGCGGCCTGCGAGCAGGGCCGACCAGGAGTCCTGGACCTGATTGCCAAGGGGGGTCACCAGGCCGAGGCCGGTGATGACGACGCGACGACGGGTCATGCTTGTCAGTGCTGAAAGTTGAAATCCGAGAGAGGGGCAAGGCCCAACGGGTCCGTCAAAGACCCGGGCCTTGGCTCACCGCAGTTCGATCAGGCCTTGACGTGGTTCTTGGCGTAGTCGATCGCCAGTTGCACGGTGGTGATCTTTTCTGCTTCTTCGTCGGGGATCTCGATGCCGAACTCGTCTTCGAGGGCCATCACCAGCTCAACGGTGTCCAGCGAGTCGGCGCCCAGGTCGGCCACGAAAGCCTTCTCGGGGCTGACTTCAGACTCGGCCACACCGAGTTGCTCTGCAATGATCTTCTTGACGCGTGCTTCGATATCGCTCATGACTCCTCCGGGAGGGGTTGCAAACAAACCAGGGATTTTACCGGCTCAGCATGTCATTACGCTGACCGGCTCGAAAAATCGAATTTGAGATATCCCAGGAAAATCTCAAATCAATTCATGTACATGCCGCCGTTGACGTGCAACTCGACGCCAGTGATGTAACCAGCCTGAGGCGATGCCAGGAAGGCAACGGCCTCGGCGATGTCCTCGGGCTGCCCCAGGCGACCCAGCGGAATCTGGGACTTCAAGGCCGATTGCTGCTCTTCGGTGAGCGCGCGGGTCATGTCGGTGTCGATGAAACCGGGGGCCACGCAGTTGACGGTCACGCCACGGCTGCCGAGCTCGCGCGCCAGGGCGCGGGTCATGCCGGCCACG
>NZ_DCXA01000055.1:14840-18179 GCF_002328915.1 Aquabacterium sp. UBA2148 | reverse complement strand
AGTTGGCCTGCCCCGGGTTGCCGGCGGCGCCCACCACGGAGGTGATGCTGATGATGCGGCCGTGGCGCTGCTTCATCATGGGACGCATGACGGCTCGGCTCATGCGGAAGACGGCCTTGAGGTTGGTGTCGAGCACCGCGTCCCAGTCTTCGTCCTTCAGGCGCATGGCCAGCATGTCCCGGGTGATGCCCGCGTTGTTGACCAGCACGTGCAAAGCACCATGCTCTTTGATGATGGCATCCACCGCTGCGTCGACACCCGCGGCGTCGGTCACGTTCAGGACAATGCCCTTGCATCCCTCGAACGCAGACAGGCCTTCGGAAATGGCCTGCGCGCCCGATTCGGACGTGGCGGTGCCGATGACCTTCAAGCCGCGTTGGGCCAGCGCGACAGCGATGGCTCGGCCAATGCCACGGCTGGCGCCGGTGACCAGGGCCACTTGACCTTTGAATTCGTTGCTCATGGTTTTGCTCCTCAGGCCAGCAGGGCCTTGACTTCGGTCAGAGAGGTCGGATCCAGCACACAGCCGGTGACCAGTTCGGCGTCGATGCGCTTGACCATGCCCGACAAAACCTTGCCGGGACCACACTCGATGACGTGGGTCAGGCCACGGCCCTTGAGGGCCTGCACAGACTCGACCCAGCGCACCGGGCCAAAAGCCTGGCGGTACAGCGCGTCGCGAATGGCGTCCGGATCAGCTGCCACGACCACGTCGATGTTGTTGATCACGGCGATGGAGGGCACGGCGAACGCCGTGGCGGCGAGCTTTTCCTTGAGGCGCTCGGCGGCCGGCTTCATCAGGCTGGAGTGGAACGGGGCCGACACGGGCAGCGGCAGCGCGCGTTTGGCGCCGGCGGCCTTGAGCACTTCACAGGCCTTCTCGACCGCGGCCTTGGTACCAGCGATCACGGTCTGCTTCGGGTCATTGAAGTTGACGGCTTCGACGGCTTCACCCGTGAGCGCAGCGGCCTCGGCACAACCCGCCTTCACGCCCTCGGCATCCATGCCCAGGATGGCCGCCATGCCACCGGCACCCACGGGCACCGCCTCTTGCATGGCCTGGGCGCGGAACCTCACCAAAGGCAGTGCGTCCTTGAGCGTCAGCGCCCCAGCGGCCACGAGTGCAGCGTACTCGCCCAGCGAGTGCCCCGCCACGGCCGCTGGCATCAGGCCGGTGTCTGCCAGCCAGGCGCGCCAGCATGCCACGCCAGCGGTCAGCATCACGGGCTGGGTGTTGGTGGTCAGGTCCAGGGCCTCTTTCGGGCCTTCGGCGATCAGCCTGGCGATGTCTTCACCCAGGGCGTCAGAGGCTTCGGCGAGGGTGGCCCGCACAGCGGGGTGGTCTCCCCAGGCGTTGAGCATGCCCATGGACTGAGAGCCCTGACCCGGAAAAACAAATGCGAAAGCTGTCATGTCTGGTTGTCCAAATCGTTGTTGTTGGAGGCGTGGCGTCCAGGTCGCAGGCGCGTCAGTAGTCGACGAGCACGGCACCCCACGTGAAGCCACCCCCGACGCCTTCGAGCATCAGGGTCTGGCCCCGCTGGACCTGGCCGCTGCGAACACCATGGTCCAACGCCAGCGGGATGGACGCCGCCGACGTGTTGCCATGCTGGTCCACCGTGACCACGATCCTGTCATAGGGAAGTTTCAATTTCTTGGCAGTGCCCTGCATGATGCGCAGGTTCGCCTGGTGCGGGATCAACCAGTCGATGCACGAGGCATCGCGCCCCGCAGCATCAAGCACCTCATGGGCGGCTTTGTCGAGCACGCTCACGGCCAATTTGAACACCGCCTGCCCATCCATCTTCAAGGTGGCATCACCCAGGATGCGGCCACCACTGACATGGCCCGGCACGTTGAGCAACCCCACGTGCTGGCCATCGGCATGCAGACAGGATGCGACGATGCCGGGCTGGTCGGAGGCTTCGAGCACCACGGCCCCTGCCCCATCGCCGAACAGCACGCAGGTGGTTCGATCGCTGAAGTCAAGCAGGCGGGAGAACACCTCGGCGCCAATGACCAACGCACGGCGGGCAACGCCGCTGCGGATCATCGAGTCCGCCACGGTGAGCGCGTAGATGAAGCCAGAGCAAACCGCCTGCACGTCGAAAGCCGGGCAGCCAGAGATGCCCAGGTCACGCTGGATGAGGCAGGCTGTCGAGGGAAAGACCATGTCCGGCGTGGACGTGGCGCAAACGATCAGGTCGATGTCCGAGGCTTTGCAGCCTGCGGCTTCGATCGCTCGCAAGCTCGCCTGCAGACCCAGTTGGCTGGAGGTGACATCGGGCTCGGCGAAGTGCCTGGCCTGGATGCCCGTTCGCTCAACGATCCATTCGTCGGAGGTGTCGAGGCCATCGCGCGCCAGGCGCTCGACCAGCTCCTGATTGGGCACCCGATGCGGGGGCAGGAAGCTGCCGGTGCCGGCAATGCGAGAGAACTTGCTGAGGGGGGAGGCGCCCTTGTGAGGCGCCAGGTTTGCAGCCCGGGTAGAGGCTTGCAGGGGGTCTGGCTGGTGTGCCGTCAGTCTGTCTGACATTAATGAGGGGATCAGGCGGCGCGACCCACATCCTCCGAGGAGCCGGCTTCCACAAGGGTGGGCAGGCTGGCCACGGTGGCTGCGATCTGGTCGTGAACCCGGTCCAGCAGTCGATGACGGGCCGCATCATAAGCGCGATTGAGCGCCACTTCGAAGGCCAGCTTGTCCGAAGATCCGTGACTCTTGAAGACCAGGCCACGCAAGCCCAGCAAGGCCGCACCGCTGTAGCGGCGGTGGTCAACCCGGTTTTTGAAGCGATTTAGCACCGGCATCGCGAACAAAGCCACCAGTTTGGTGACGATGTTGCGCGTGAACTCTTGCTTGATGAAGGCGGCGAACATGCTGGCCAGGCCTTCGGCGGTCTTGAGGGCCACGTTGCCGACGAAGCCGTCGCACACCACGATGTCCGAAGTGCCCTTGAAAATGTCATTGCCCTCGACGTTGCCATGGAACTGGATGAGTCCCTGGTCGTGGGCGCGGCGCAGCAGTTCACCGGCGCGCTTGATCACTTCGCTGCCCTTGATGACTTCTTCACCGATGTTGAGCAGACCGACGCTGGGGTTGGACTTGCCATCGACGGCCGACACCAGGGCCGAGCCCATGACGGCGAACTGAAGCAGGTGCTCGGCCGTGCAATCGACGTTGGCGCCCAGGTCGAGCACGGTGGTGAAGCCGTCTTTCTGGTTGGGCATGACGGTGGCGAGCGCCGGGCGGTCGATGCCTTCCAGGGTTTTGAGCAGGTAGCGCGCCAGCGCCATCAGGGCGCCGGTGTTTCCCGCCGAGACGCAAGCGTGGGCCGAGGC
>NZ_DCXA01000055.1:9059-14767 GCF_002328915.1 Aquabacterium sp. UBA2148 | reverse complement strand
GAGACGCAAGCGTGGGCCGAGGCCGGCGCATCAGCGGAAGCCTTGACCTGGGTGATGGCCACCCGCATGGACGAATCCTTCTTGCGTCGCAGCGCAGTCTCGACCGGGTCGTCCATGGTGACGACCTCGCTGGCCTCGACGATGCGGCAGCGCTCCCAGTTGCGGGCGGGAGCCAAGGCCTCGGGCAGCCCCACCAGCAGCAACTCCGCATCCGGGTGCTTGGCCAGGAAGGCCTGGCAGGCAGGCAAGGTGATCGAGGGCCCATGATCGCCACCCATGCAATCAACGGCGATGCGCACAGGCGAAATCAGCGAAGAGGCGGACGTGACAGGGCTCATGTGCGTGGTGAAAACGGGGCTCGGCGGCGCGAGCGGCAGTCACACAGGACTGAAGGAAGAGCCGAACGGCTCACGCGGCACACCGGCGAAAAAGACAAGGGCCGGCAAACCCTTTGGATCGGGTTGTCCAGCCCTTTGCGTATCAGCGTATCAGGAACCTGACGCCAGCCTGACATCAGGCCAGCGCGGGCACCAGCCGATCAGGCGTCGGCCTTGGTCTTCAGAACCTTGCGACCGCGGTAGAAACCGGTCGGGCTGATGTGGTGGCGCAGGTGCACTTCACCGGTGGTGGCTTCCACTGCGGTGCCCGGGGTGACCAGGGCGTTGTGCGAGCGGTGCATGCCACGCTTGGAAGGCGACTTTTTGTTTTGCTGAACGGCCATGATGACTCCGTGGGGTCGATGTGTGGGCGAGGTGTGTCAATGCCGTGCGGACCCTGGGCCCACAGCCCGCATGCGGCAACAATCCTGGACAAAATCCTGGAAACCCGAAATTCTAGCACAAACCTGGCGGGCTGATCAAATTCAACTGCCTGAGCCCTTTTTCAGGGCGGCCAACGCGGCGAATGGGTGGGGTTTGGGCTCCGGGCTCGGCTCAGCCTTGCCCGCTTCAGCTGGGGGCGCACCGGGCACCAGCGTTTCAGAGTCGTCGTGCATCAGGTTGACGATGTCGCTGGGGCATTCGGCATGGCGAG
Organism: Aquabacterium sp. UBA2148; assembly: GCF_002328915.1. Taxonomy (NCBI): domain Bacteria; kingdom Pseudomonadati; phylum Pseudomonadota; class Betaproteobacteria; order Burkholderiales; family Sphaerotilaceae; genus Aquabacterium; species Aquabacterium sp. UBA2148. The sequence goes on along the minus strand of NZ_DCXA01000055.1, from coordinate 13,735 downwards.
GCACGATGGGCTGGGCCATGATCAGCTCGTCTTCGACCAATTCCAGCAAATGAAATTGCCGCGACACGGCGAGCACATCGTCGTCCGACTCTGCGTCCAGCCGCGCGGCTTCGGCTTCGTCGCGTGCAAACCGAATCGGGCGGGACACGGCCATGCGCTCTCGCACCGGGTGCAAGCAACGCTGGCACTCCATGTCAAGTTCAGCATGGGCGTCCAGGTCAAGCCAAAGCTCGGGCTCGCCCACACGCTGCGGCACGGCTCGCCCCGTGACCCGCCAACGCACAGGGGGCATGGCGGCCAGGTCGGCCTCAGGGGATGCGGCGGAGGCCAGGCGCGACAGAGCCGCGATCGGCGTTTCGCCGGCCAGTTCTGATGCAGCCTCGATGAAGGCCTTGACGTCGAGTTTTTCGGGCAGGAACACGCGTGCTTTCATGCCCGCGAGTGTATGCCCTGCGCCGAGCCGATCGGCCCCGCGCCAGCTGCTCGTGGACAATGGCGCCATGCCTGTTTCCGCTTTTTCCGCCCTGCCCCGACTGGTGCTGGGCTCCAGCTCACCCTACCGTCGCGAACTGCTGGCTCGCCTGGGCCAGCCTTTCGAGACCCGATCCCCGGACGTGGACGAAACGCCCCAGGTCGGCGAGATGCCGTTGGCACTGGCCTGCCGGCTGGCTGAAGCCAAAGCGCTCGCCGTGGCGCAAGGATTCGACGATGACGTGATCGTGATCGGATCGGACCAGGTGGCCGACCTCGGTGGTCTGGCGCTGGGCAAGCCAGGTCACCACGCGGCGGCGCGCGATCAACTTCGCGCACTGAGTGGTCAGGTCGTTCGCTTTCACTCCGCCGTGTGCGTGGCGCGCCCAAGAACCCAGCAATTGCTGCAGACCGTCAGCAGCGTGACCGTTCTGTTTCGCACGCTGAGCGACGACGTCATCGAGACCTACCTGCAGCGCGAGCAACCCTACGACTGCGCTGGCAGCGCCAAATGCGAGGGCCTGGGCATCGTGCTGCTCGATCGCATCGACTCGGACGACCCGACCGCGCTGGTGGGCCTGCCCTTGATCGCCACCAGCCGCCTGCTGCGTGAGGTGGGCTGGGATCCGCTGATGGCACCAACCACCGCCTCGGAGCTGAACCATGGCTGAGCCCAGCAACGATCAAATCGTGCCCCGCACGGGCGAGCGCGCAGGTCGCCTGCTGCTGGTGCCCAACACCCTCGACCTGGGTTGCCCGGACCCGGTCACCGGCAATGCGCCAGACTTGCAGCAGGTGTTGCCTCTTGGGGTGATCCGCGAGGCCGCGCGGATTGCCCACTGGGTTGCCGAGAACGCAAAGACCACCCGGGCTTTCCTCAAACGCGTGGATCAGGTCGCGCCCTTGAGCCAGGCTTTGCAGAGCTTGTCGATCGTGGAGTTGCCGCGCCCGGTCAAAGGTGGCAAGGGTGACAAAGGAGGCAAGGAGACCAACGACCAAGCCGCCGCCCTCGCGTCCTTGCTGGCGCCCACGCGCGCTGGCCACGACGTCGGTCTGATTTCAGAGGCCGGCTTGCCGGGCGTGGCCGACCCGGGGGCAGCGGTGGTGCAAGCCGCGCACCAGGCAGGCATCCAGGTCGTGCCACTGTCGGGCCCGAGTTCGCTGGTGCTGGCTCTGGCGGGCAGCGGTCTGCACGGCCAGAGTTTTGCATTCGTGGGCTACCTGCCAACCGACGCCCCCCTGCGAGCTCAGCGCATCCGCGAGCTGGAGTTGCTTTCGCGCAAAGCGCATCAAACACAGCTGGTCATCGAGACCCCCTACCGCAACACCGCGATGTGGCAGGCGCTGCTGCAACACCTGCAAGCTCAGACGCTGCTCAACGTGAGTTGTGGCCTGACCCTCAGCCAAGGCTTCACCTTGACCGACACGGTGGCGCGCTGGCGAAAGCGCGAGCTGGAACTGCCCAACGACGTGCCCGCCGTGTTCGCCTGGCTTTCGGTGTGACAACTCAGGCCATGACACCCCGGGTGCAGGCCTGCTGACATCCATCATTCTTGACACAATGTCAGCACGCGGGCGCCTTTGAGAATGCATCCGCTGTCGCCGACCTTCTCTGCCCCACCCCATGACGCTTGCCGCCGAGACCCCTGCCCCGTCCCCTCAGCCACACGCCGACCCCAACCTGCTGGCCAGGCGCCTGGGCTACGCGGGTCTGATTCCCTTCATCGCTGGTGCGATCTTCGTGTGGCTGCTGGTGGGCCGCATCGATGACGAGCCGTTTGCCTTCGTGGTGCGCGCACTGTCGACCTACGCAGCGCTGATCCTGTCATTCCTGGGCGGCATGCGCTGGGGGCTGGTGATGCCCTCATCGCAATGGCACGGCCCGGTTCCGGGCTACCAGCGCCGGGCCTTGTGGACGGGCATCGCCTTCTCGCTGATTGCTTGGATGGGCCTGCTGATGCCTCCCCACGCCGGCCTGGCCTGGCTGGGCGGCATGTTGATCGCCTGCTACCTGGCCGACCGCAAGCACTACCTGGAGCTGGGTGCGGCTGGCTGGCTGACCCTGCGCTTTCGCCTGACCGTGGTTGCCAGCCTTTGCTGCTTCGTGTCCGCCGCCCAGATCTGAGAACCCCCGACATGATCGAATTCCGCATCGAGGCCGCCGAGCCGCAACGCCATCGCTTTCAGGTGACGATGACGGTGCCCCGCCCCAGGCAACGCCAGCGCCTGAGCTTGCCGGTGTGGATCCCGGGCAGCTACCTGGTGCGCGAGTTCGCCAGGCACCTGACGCCGCTGCAGGCTCGTCAGGGGGGGGCGGACTGCGAGGTCGCGCAGATCGACAAAGCCACCTGGGAAGTCACCACCGACGGACGCAGCACGCTGAGCGTGAGCTACGAGGTGCATGCCTTTGACACCTCCGTGCGCGCCGCCTTCCTGGATGCCAGGCGTGGTTTCTTCAACGGCACCAGCGTGTTCCTGCGGGCCGAAGGCTTCGAGGCCAAGCCCCATCGGGTTCGCATCGGCGGCTTGCCCAAAGGCTGGCAGGTTGCCACGGCGTTGCAGGCCGTGAAAGTCAACGCGGCAGGCTGGGGCCTTTACGAAGCGCCCGACCACGACGAGCTGATCGACCACCCGGTCGAGTTGGGCAACTTCTGGCGCGGCGAGTTCACGGTGCGCGGCGTTCGCCATGAGTTCGTGGTGGCAGGTGCCAGTCCGGACTTCGATGGCGATCGATTGCTGGCCGACACGCGCCAGGTCTGCGAAGCGCAGATCCAGTTCTGGCATGGGCGCCGCAAGGCCGCTTTTGATCACTATGTGTTCATGCTCAACGCGGTGGAAGACGGCTACGGCGGGCTGGAGCACCGCCGCAGCACAGCCCTGATCTGTGCCCGCAAGGACCTGCCGCGCAAGGGTCGAGCTGTCGCCACGGAGGCTTACACCACCTTGCTGGGCCTCATCAGCCACGAGTACTTTCACACCTGGAACGTCAAGCGCCTCAAACCCGCCGGCTTCGACCCCATCGACCTGAGCCGGGAAAACATGACCCGGATGCTGTGGTTCTTCGAGGGTTTCACGTCCTACTACGATGACCAGTTCCTGTTGCGCACCAAGCTGATCGACGCCGCAACCTACCTCAAACTGATTGGCAAGACGGTCAACCAGGTGCGTGGCACCCCGGGGCGGCTGACGTACAGCGTCGGCCAGGCCAGCTTCGATGCGTGGACACGCTATTACCGACCGGACGAAAACACCGCGAACGCCACGGTCAGCTACTACACCAAGGGCTCGCTGGTGGCGTTGTGCCTGGACCTGGCCTTGCGGCTGCTGCCCGTTCGTGACGGTCACCAACCCAAGCTCGACGGCGTCATGGAGCGCCTGTGGCGCCTGGGCCGCTCCATCACCGAGGCAGACGTTGCGCAGGCGCTCGGCGACGAGGCTCAACACCCACCCGACACCCCCGCGCACCTGCAAGCCAGATCGGCTGCCCACAGCTGGACAGAACTGTTGCACCGTTGGACCGAGACCTGCGAGGAACTGCCGCTGAGCGAATTGCTGGCCAGCCATGGGGTGCAGTGGCAGAGCAAGGCCGCCCCCCTGCCGCAAAAGCTGGGCGTCCGCCTCTCGGAAGCCGCTGGCGCACTGAAGGTGCAGGCGGTCATGCGACATGGGCACGCCGAATCCGCGGGGCTCAGCGCCGGTGACGAGCTGCTGGCACTGGACGGCTGGCGGCTCAAGCGAACGGACGACCTCTTGCAGTGGCACGACGGCAGCAAGTCACAGGCGCTGCTGATCAGCCGCGATCAGCGTCTGGAGACACTCACCTTGCCTGCATTGGGCGGTGGCACGGCCACACCCTTTGCCGATGACATCGTGACCCTGACCCTGCCCAGTGCGGCCGCAGAGCCGGCAGCGCTGGCACGCCGCAAGGCCTGGCTGAGGGCCTGATGGCGCGTCAGGCAGGCCCCACCTCACCCAGGACCTTCGCCAGGCTGCTGACGCTGGTGGCGCTCGTGGCGGCGCTGCACCTTTGGCTCACGGGCAACGTGCTCGACGAGATGGCCGGGCTACAGCCCGACGCACCCCGCATCGAGCGCATGCAGGCCGAGTACGTGTCGGAGGTTCGGCTGACGAGTCCACCTGCGGCCCCGCTCGTTGCCCCCCCGGCGCCACCATTGGCCTCACCCAAGCCCTCTCGGCGCAAAAAA
>NZ_DCXA01000055.1:8180-8975 GCF_002328915.1 Aquabacterium sp. UBA2148 | reverse complement strand
CGCAAAAAAACAGCGCCGCCGCCCGAGGCCGCGTCCGCGGCTTCCCAAGCCGACGTGGCAGGACTCGACCCTGCGTCGGCGACGCCCTCCTCGGCCCTTACAGTGGAACCAACCAGCGCGGCACAAGTTGCCAGCTCGCCGGAAGCCACGGCCGCAGCACCCGGCTCACCCGCATCCTCGGTGGCATCGGCCACGGGGCAGACACCGGAGCGCTTTGTCTGGCCCCTGGCCACGCGCGTGAGCTACATCATGGAAGGCTTTTACCGAGGCCCCGTCTACGGTCAGTCCAGCGTCGAGTGGATCCGAAAGGATCAGCGCTACCAGGTTCACATCGATGCCAGCGTGGGCCCGAGCTTTGCACCACTGGGCTCGTGGCGGTTGAGCAGCGAAGGCGAGATCAGGCCGCAAGGCCTTCACCCCCAACGCTATGAAAACGTCAACCGCTTGCTGGTGCGAAGCGCCCGCTCCAAGGTGATCGAGCTGGGCGACGAGCAGGTCAAGCTGCCAGATGGCAAGCTGCAAGCGCGCACAGAGGGCCTGCAAGACCCCGCCAGCTTCATGATCCAGGTGGCCTACCAGTTCATCCTCGACCCGAGCAAGGCCAGGCCGGGCAGCAGCTTCGAGATGACGGTGCTGACCCTGCGCAAACCCGAGCCGCTGGTGTTTGACGTGATCGAAGAAGTGATGCTCGACACCCCGATGGGCCGCATCCCGACGCTGCACGTTCGGCCGCGCAAGGCCATCGTCGACGATGGCGCATTGCCTGCTAACGTCTGGTTCGCGCCTGGCTTGCAT
>NZ_DCXA01000055.1:1408-8049 GCF_002328915.1 Aquabacterium sp. UBA2148 | reverse complement strand
TTACCTGCCGGTGCGCATCGCCATGAAGATGAAAGACGACGTCTGGCTGGAGATGAACCTGGCCAAGGCGCCACAACAGACGCCGGGACAGCCATCAAGCCACGGGCCTGCAGCCAGCGCAGCGGCGTCCGCGCCGTGAGGCCGGCCTGGCAACAAACAGACCGCCGCCCCGGTGCGACCCGGCTGGCGCGTGTCAGCCGCCCTTGCCTGCTGCCTTGGCCAGGCGCTGCTCCAGGGTCTGCAGCGAAGCAGCGCCCGGCAAGCGGGAGCCGTCTTCAAAGAAGATCGCGGGCGTGCCGTTGACGCGCAGCTTCTGAGACAGCGCCAGGTTGCGCTGCAGGGGCGAGCCGCACTGACCCAGTGCGCGCGGCGGCGCTTCGCCGTCGAGCATCCAGTTCAGCCAGGTCTGGGTGCGGTCTTTGGCGCACCAGATTTGGTCGGCCTTGGTGCGCGAATCATCGCCCAGGATGCCGATGACGAAGGTGTAGACGGTGACGTCCTTGAGCTTCTGGATGTCGCGCTCCAGGCGCTTGCAGTAGCCGCAGTTCGGGTCGGAGAACACCACCATGCGGCGCTTGCCGTTGCCACTCTTCCAGACCACGGCGTCGCGCAGCGGGAAGTTGTCGAAATCGACCTGGTTGATCTCATCCAGCCGGGCCTCGGTGAGGTTGCGCTGGCTGCGCACATCGATGAGTTGCCCGTCGATGAGGTGATCGCCACTGGCGTCGGTGTAGAAAATGTGGCCACCGGCACGCAGCTCGATCAGGCCAGCCATGGACGTGGTGCGAGCACCCTCGATGGGCGGCAGTTGCGGCATGCGCTGCGAGAGTTTTTGCTTGAGCGAATTGAGCTGCGCTGCAGGCAATTCAGCCTGGGCGTGGGCCAGTCCCTGGCTCATCGCCAAAGCAATCAACGTGGCGCGCAGGATTCGGTTGAGTCGGGGCATCAGGGCAGTCCTCAGGGGGCAGGGAGCAAAAACGATGGGGAAAGCATCAGGCGTCCAGGGCGCGGCCGACCAGCCAGTGCTTGAGGGGCCCCAGCCGTTCAACCGCTGACATGCCGACGTTGCGCAGCGCTTTCAGTGGGCCGCGCGAATCGGCGAACAGGTGCAGCATGCCATCGGTGACGGAAGCCATGGCGCGTGTGGGCCATTCGCGTTGGCGCACATAACGCTGCAGCAGGCGCTCATCACCAGGCTCGCGCCAGGGCTCGGCGCGCCGCGCATCCACCAGCACGCTCAACAAGGTGTCGACGTCGGCCAGCCCCAGGTTGAGCCCTTGCCCTGCGAGCGGGTGCACCTGGTGGGCGGCATCACCCAGCAGCACCCAACCCGGGCCAGCCCACCGAGATGCCTGGGCCAGCGACAGCGGCCACGAGGCCAACTCGGAGCTCAGCTTCAGCTCGCCAATCAGCGGCAAGGCTTGCGGGTCGCTGGCCTCGATGGCCTGGTTCAGCTCCCGCTCGAAATCGGCGGCAGGCAGGCTGGTCAACACCTGCGCACGAGCGTGCGGCACCGACCACACCAGGCCGTATGACGCTTGAGGCTCGGGCTGGTTGAAGGGCAACAGGGCCAGCACATCCGGCGAGCGGAACCACTGGCGGGCCACGCCCTGGTGAGGTCGAGAGGCCACCAGGCGGGCAGCCACGCCGCTGTGGCCGTAAGGCTGGCGGTCAAAGCCGATGCCCAGGGCGCGCCGTGAATCGGAGAACTTGCCTTCGCAGATGGCCAGCAGCGACGAGGGCACCGGGGCCTGCCCGTCCTTCAGTGCGCCGACCACTTCGACACGAGGCGCAAAACGCAAAGCGTCGCTGAGCAGTCGCTCCAAGGCGCCGGCATCAGCGATCCAGGCCAGTTCACGCACGCGCTGCTGCCAGGCCGAGAACTCCAGGCTGCCACCGTCGTCTCCACGGATCTGCATGCCAAAGACGGGGGCGGCAAAGGCCTGCAAGGCGGGCCAGATGCGCAGCCGGGTCAGCAAATCGATGGCGCGGGCGTTCAGGGCGTAGGTGCGCACGTCCTGCGAGGTCGGGGCCTGGAAAGCCTCGGCCCTGGCCCAGGCCACGCTGAAGCCTTCGGCCGACAGGCCCAATGCCAGGCTCATGGCCACGGCACCGGAGCCGCTCACGCACACATCGAATCGCTTGCCAGCGGGGGAGTTCATGAAATGGTTTTCCTCAGCGGTGGTGACCCCGGCAGACCGTGCCGTGCAAGACCGCGCCCGGTAATCTACCCGATGGCCAGTGGCACGAAGCGGCCCTTGGCACCGGGGCGCTTAAAATGCCGCGATTGCTGCCGTGCGTCAACGACACGCGTTCGCGCTGTGCGGCCCCTCGTTTCCTGTCCTTTTCCCTCCTGCCATAGGAACACCATGAGCCTCCAATGCGGCATCGTGGGTCTGCCCAACGTCGGCAAGTCCACCCTCTTCAACGCGCTGACCAAGGCCGGCATCGCCGCCGAGAACTACCCCTTCTGCACCATCGAGCCGAACGTCGGCGTGGTGGAAGTGCCCGACCCCCGCCTGGCCCAGCTCTCCGAGATCGTCCAGCCCGAGCGCATCGTGCCGGCCATCGTGGAGTTCGTGGACATCGCCGGCCTGGTGGCGGGCGCCTCGCAGGGTGAAGGCCTGGGCAATCAGTTCCTCAGCCACATCCGCGAGACCGACGCCATCGTCAACGTCGTGCGCTGCTTCGAAGACGACAACGTGATCCACGTGGCCGGCAAGGTGGACCCGATCGCCGACATCGAGGTCATTCAGACCGAGCTGTGCCTGGCCGACCTGGGCACCGTCGAAAAGAGCCTGCACCGCTACAACAAGGCCGCCCGCTCGGGCAACGACAAGGAAGCCGCCGCCCTGGTCAAGGTGCTTGAGAAGTGCCAGGCCGCCCTGGACCAGGCCAAGCCGGTGCGCTCGATCGAGTTCAGCAAGGAAGAGCTGGCCATCCTCAAGCCGCTGTGCCTGATCACGGCCAAGCCCGCCATGTTCGTGGGCAACGTGTCGGAAACCGGCTTCGAGAACAACCCCTTCCTGGACCGCCTGCGCGAGTACGCCGCAGCACAAAAGGGCGAGGTCGTGGCCATTTGCGCCAAGACCGAGGCCGAACTGGCCGAGATGGAAGACGACGATCGCGCCATGTTCCTGGCCGAGATGGGCCAGAGCGAACCAGGCCTGAACCGCCTGATCCGCGCCGGCTTCAAGCTGCTGGGCCTGCAGACCTACTTCACCGCAGGTGTGAAAGAAGTGCGCGCCTGGACGGTGCCCATCGGTGCGACCGCCCCGCAAGCCGCTGGCGTCATCCACACCGACTTCGAGCGTGGCTTCATCCGCGCCCAGACCATCGCCTTCGAGGACTTCATCCAGTACAAGGGCGAGTCCGGCGCGAAAGAGGCCGGCAAGATGCGCGCCGAGGGCAAGGAATACATCGTCAAGGACGGCGACGTGCTGAACTTCCTGTTCAACGTCTGAGCCGGGGCACAGCCCGGGCACAACAGGGGTCGCCGCCGGGAGGCGGTGATCCTTCACGCTTGAGGGCCTTTGCCGCCGCTCAAGGCGCTCAGGCAAACGGCCGATAGCACCTCATCCAGCGTTGCTGGCAGGGTGGTTGACTGCAAGGTGACGCACACGTTTGACCGTGGAGCCGGTCATGTCCTTGAGCAGCTTGATGCGCCGTTTCACCATCCGCACCCGCATGAGGGGTGCCATCGCGATGGTGTTGTCACTCCTGTTGACCGTCGGCGTGGTCGGGCTTTTGGGCCTGCACCGCACCATCGACGAGTCCAGGCATCACGCCGAACACACCTTCTCGGAAATGACCGAGCTCGCTCACATGCGAGAAGCCAGCGCCCTGATGCGGCTGGAGGCGATCCGCGTGGCGATGTTCGCATCGGTGGGTGACATGGGCGGCTTCAAAGACCATGCCAAAGCCTGGCAGGAGCAGGCCGAAAAGCTCAAAAGTGAATCCAGCTCGATGCTCGAAGGCCCCGAGGACGAAGACAACCCGATCGTTCGCGCCTTGCAGCAGGATCTCCAGGCCCACCAGTCCACGATGCAGGGGCTGATTCAGGCCATCGGCACCGGTCAACTCGGGGGTGACAACGTCCAGCCGAAGGTGATGGCCGCCATCGCGCTGGCCGACCCGATCGGCCCCAAGCTCGACCAGATCGACCAGATCATGTCTGACGAATCCGTTGAGGGGCAGGCTTCGCTGGCCGAGCATGCGCAGTGGACACAGGGCGTGTTCATCGCCGTCATCCTGGTCGCGGCCCTCCTCGTCACCCCCCTGACCCTGGTCAACCAGGAGTCGATCTGCAAACCGGTGGAGGCCGCGCGAGATGTGGCGCTGTCGATCTCCAAGGGCAAGCTCGACAACCGCATCCGCATCGACGGGGAGGACGAAGCAGGCGACCTGCTGCGCGCCCTGGAGCAGATGCAATCTGGCCTGAAGACCATCGTGGTGGAGGTTCGGGAGTCGGCACAGGCCATTTCAGTCGCCTCGACAGAGATCGCATCGGGGAACATGGATTTGTCAGGCCGCACGGAAACCGCCGCGTCCAGCCTGCAGCAGACCGCCAGCAGCATGGACGAGCTCACGCAGACGGTGCGCCAGAACGCCGATGCGGCCGGTTGCGCCAATGGCATTGCCCACGAGGCGGCCGATGCCGCCGAGCGTGGCAATGGCATCGTCTCGGGTGTGGTCTCCAGCATGGACGAGATCCAGCGCACGAGCCAGCGCATCCACGACATCATCAGCGTCATCGATGGCATCGCCTTCCAGACCAACATCCTGGCGCTGAACGCCGCCGTGGAAGCGGCCCGCGCAGGCGAGCAAGGCCGCGGCTTCGCGGTGGTGGCCAGCGAAGTGCGCAGCCTGGCTCAGCGCAGCGCGAGTGCCGCACGCGAAATCAAGCAACTCATTCAGGACTCGGGCGAAAAAGTGGCCTCCGGCTCCAGGCTGGTGCAGGAAGCTGGCCACGCGATGGAGGCGATCATCGGCAGCGTGCAACGGGTCAGCCAGACGATTGGCGAGATCTCCGTGACGGCGTCCGAGCAGAGCAATGGCATCGGGCAGATCAACCTGGCGGTGGTCAACCTGGACCAGATGACGCAGCAAAACGCTGCGCTGGTGGAGCAATCGGCCGCCGCTTCGTCCAGCCTGCAGGAGCAGGCCGAGCGACTCAAGCAGACGGTTGCGGCTTTCCAAGTCTGAGCAAACAGGAGCCGAACATGGCACAACTCACCTTCAAACGGATGCTGTGTGGCCTGGGCACGATCGCCTGCCTGTCGGGCGCTCACGCCGCTCGCCCGCTGACGGTGGACGACACCGGCGTCAACGAAGTCGGCACCTGCCAGCTCGAATTCTGGCGGGACCACGAGCATGGCTCACGGCACGTGCACGTCGCCCCGACCTGCGGTGTGCTGCCCGGCCTGGAGCTGAACCTGGAGGTGGTGCGCAGATCCCCCGCCAGCGAGCAGTCGCAAGGGCGCTTCCTGGGCTTTCGCTGGGTGCCGCAGTCCGCCAAATGGGGCGAATGGCAGTTCGGGCTGAAAGCCGGCTGGCTGCAGGAAAAACCGCCCGAGCAAAAGCGCTGGCAGGACGGTGACTGGTCTGCCGCCGTGATGGCATCCAGGCCCCTGAGCGATTCGGTGACGCTGCTGATCAACGTGGGGCACAGCCACCTGACCGACCAGCAGCAGAAGCTGACCACGCATGGCGTGGCCCTGATGTGGAACCTGTCGCCGCGCTGGATGCTCTACGCCGAGGCACTGGGCGACACCCGGCACACGGTGCAAAAAGGCGCGGGCCTGCGCCATTGGGTGATCCCGGAAGTGCTGGGCCTGGATGTGACCGCCATGCGCACCAATTCGCGGGCCGACTCGCGCATCTGGGGCATCGGGTTTGGCTGGTACGGCATCCGGTTCTGACTTGAGCGCGAGAGAGCCCTTCAGTTTTCCGGCAACCTGGCCGATACCCAAGTCTGAGAGCATTGAACCGGTGTGCGCCCCGCTCGGCGCACGAGGACCCCAAGAGGACCGACATGGAAACCCTGCAAGCCGCCCCCCAGACCAGCTCCCCCGCTCGCAGCGATGCAGCCTCATCCGCGGCAGGCTTGGGTGCGCGCCAGAACAACACCCGCCAGGTGCGCCATGCCGCCACGGGTCGTGAATTCCTCACGTTCCGACTGGGCTCCGAAGAGTACGGCATCGACATCCTGAAGGTTCAGGAGATCCGCTCCTACGAGCCACCCACCAAGATCGCCAACGCCCCCGCCTACCTCAAGGGCGTGGTCAACCTGCGAGGCGTGATCGTGCCGATCGTGGACTTGCGCGTGAAGTTCAACTGCGTGCGCGATGACGGCCAGTCCGACATCGACAGCTTCACCGTGGTGATCGTGCTCAACGTCAAGGGCCGCGTGGTGGGTGCGGTCGTCGACTCCGTCAGCGACGTGATGCAGCTGGCCGAGCAGATGATCCAGCCGGCACCGGAGATGAGCGCCTCGGTGATCGACACCAGCTACATCACCGGCATCGCCAACATCAACGAGCGCCTGCTGATCCTGATGGACATCGAGTCGCTGATGGGCAGCGCCGAAATGGGCCTGATCAACAGCCTGACCTCGCACTGAGCGTCACCCTCGCGGCGAG
>NZ_DCXA01000055.1:973-1372 GCF_002328915.1 Aquabacterium sp. UBA2148 | reverse complement strand
GGCCATGGGCCCCGGAAAACGCCGCGAGCACCCGCACCAAGCCGAGCCACCGCGCTCGGCTTTTTTGTCAGTCGGCGCGGCGCAGCGTCATGGCCACGGGGCGCGCCAGCACCCCCCGCAGGCTCCACCAGCCAGCACCCCAGGCCAGCAAGGCCCCGACGACGGCGCCCACCAGAGGCCACCACCAGGGAGCCGTCCAGGGGAACTCGAACACCCGCGAAGACAGCGCCCAGCCGATGGCCAGCGATGCCGACGCAGCCAACGCACCCGCCAAGGCGCCCAAGCCGATCAGCTCGAACCGCTGTACGCGCGCAAGCAAACCCTGCGTCGCGCCCAGCGAGCGCAGGACGGCCCACTCGCGCGCCCGGCGCTCGCGCGAGGTCATCAGCCCGGCCATCA
>NZ_DCXA01000055.1:0-915 GCF_002328915.1 Aquabacterium sp. UBA2148 | reverse complement strand
CAGCCCGGCCATCAAGACGATGAGCCCGGCGGCCAACGTGAACGCGAACAGGAACTCGACCGCCGTGATCACCTGATCCAGCACCGACTGCACCTGCGCCAGCGTGGCCGTCACATCGACCACGGTCACGTTCGGGAAGTCCTGCACCAGGGTTCGGTCCAGCACCGAGCCCGCCGGCATGCGAAAGGCGGTGATCCAGGTCGCGGGCCAGTTGGCCTCGGCGGCCCTGGGAGTCATCACGAAGAAGTTGACCCGCATGGACGACCAGTCCACCCGCCTCAGGCTGGTGATGCGGCGCTCGTCGAATTGGCCGGCCAGGTCAAAGCGCAAGGTGTCACCCAGCTTCAAACCCAGGGTTTGGGCAATGCCTTCTTCCACGCTGAAAGCGTTCGGCTCCTCGGGCAGGAATCGCCCACCGACCAGATCGTTGCGACGGGGCGGCTCCACCGCGTGGCTGAGGTTGAACTCGCGGTCGACCAGGCGCTGGGCCCTGTCATCGACGAAATCTTGCGGCCGCACGGGTTTGCCGTTGATGGCCACCAGGCGGCCACGCGCCATCGGGAACCAGTCGTACTGGCTCACCCCGCCCTTTCGCAAGGCCTGCTGGAAGGCTTCGACCTGGTCCGGCTGGATGTTGATGACGAAACGATTGGGGGCGTCAGGTGGGCTGGCGGCCTTCCAGCTGGTGATCAAGTCGGTGCGGATGAGCACCAGCAGCATCAAGGCCAGCAGGCCAATGCCCAGGGCACACACCTGAACGATGCTGTGGCCCGGCTGCGCCGTGACCTGGCGGGTGGCCAGGCTCAACCAGTTGGGCAGGCGCTCGCCATGGCGCTCGACCGCTCGACGCAGCAGCACGATGGCGAGCCCGCCCAACAAGGCAAACAGCGCCATCGCGGCCACGAAGCCACCCAG
>NZ_DCXA01000227.1:2365-12977 GCF_002328915.1 Aquabacterium sp. UBA2148 | reverse complement strand
CATCGTGGCCCGCCATGCCGACTGGGCTGCACAGCACGGCGTTCAACTCAGCGCCCGGGGCCTGACCGACGCCGGCACCGGTTTCGACGTGTTCATCAACGGCACCGCTGCCAGCCTGGCCGGCAGCGGCGTGCCCGTGGGCCCCGAGGTGCTCAAGCCCGGCAGCCTGGCGCTGGACATGATGTACGGACCTGCTGCACAAGCCTTCCTGGACTGGGCCCGATCGCACGGCGCCGTGGCCCGCGACGGCCTGGGCATGCTGGTCGAACAGGCGGCAGAGAGCTTTGCCATCTGGCGCGGTGTCCGACCCGACACCGCCCCCGTGTTGGTGAACATGCGTGCGCTGGTCGACGCGGCCTCGGCTCACTGAGCCTTCCCAACCAAGGAACCCCAAGATGCGCGCTGTCTGGCGGATCACCGTGCTGCTCGTGCTCAGCGGCCTGAGCCTGCAGGTTTTCTTTGCGGCGCGCATCGCCTTGATGAACGTGCTGGATCCGCAATCCACCACCTTCCAGCGCAGCGAGTTCGCGCGCATCCTGCGCACCGAAGGCCGCGTGGCCTGGGCCCAGGAGTGGGTGCCAGGCGAGCAGGTCTCTGACAACCTGCGCCGCGCCGTCATCGCCTCGGAAGACGCCAACTTCGCCGACCACAACGGGGTCGAATGGGACGCGCTGGAAAACGCCTGGAAGAAGAACAGCGCCGCTCAGGCCCGCGCCGAGAAGAAACGCGCCGACGCCATGGCCCGCCACCAGCGCGCGGTGGAGCGCGCTCGCAAGCGTGGCCGGCCAGAGCCCGCTGCACCCGATGTCACCCAGGTCACGGCCAAGGTCATCGGCGGCTCGACCATCACGCAGCAATTGGCCAAGAACCTGTTCCTCAGCAGCGAGCGCAACTTCCTGCGCAAGGGCCAGGAGTTCGCCATCACCTTCATGCTCGAGGGCCTGCTGAGCAAGCAGCGCATCCTCGACATCTACCTCAACAACGTGGAGTGGGGCGAAGGCGTGTTCGGTGCGCAAGCGGCGTCGCACCACTACTTCGGCCTTGACGCAGCGCGGCTGGCGCCCATTCAAGCCGCACGGTTGGCGGTGATGCTGCCGGCGCCCAAGCGCTTCGAGAAATCACCCCGATCGCCGTATGTGAGCGGGCGCGCCGGCACGATCGCGGCGCGCATGGGCTCGGTCGAGCTGCCGTGAAAAAAGGGCTTCTGTTGAGAAGCCCTTTTGCACAGAGAGGCCCTGGCCTTCAGCCGGCGTCGCCCACCGGCTCAAAGTCCACCTTGTCGCGCACCGCGCAACCGGGGCAAGACCAGTCGTCAGGGATCAGCTTCCAGGGGGTGCCCGGCGCGAAGCCCTCGTGCGGGTCACCCGCGGTTTCGTCGTACACGTGATCGCAATTGGGGCAGCGGTATTTCATGTTGTCAGCTCTCCTCGGTGCCGTCTGCTGAATCAGGCGCGACCGGCTTTCACGTCGGCCGCGAACGAAGCGTACTTCTTCATCAGGGCCTCGCGCTTGTTCGGTGCGAACTGGATGCGCTCCAAGTCGCCCTTGTAGTGACGGATGACACGCTTGTTCATCACGGCAAACCACAGCGGCGTCAGGTAAGCCAGGGTGATCATGCCGGCGTAGCCCGAGGGCAGCTGCGGGCTGTCTTCGAAGTGGCGCAGGGTCTGGTACTTGCGCGTCGGGTTGGCGTGGTGGTCGCTGTGGCGCTGCAGGTGGTACAGGAACAGGTTGGTCACCGTGTGGTTGCTGTTCCAGGAGTGCTCGGGCTGGCAGCGCTCGTAGCGGCCATCGGGGTTCTTGCGGCGCAGCAGGCCGTATTGCTCCAGGTAGTTCACGACCTCCAGCAGCGAGAAGCCATACACCGCCTGGATCAGCAGGTAAGGCAGCACCACCACGCCGAAGGCGATCAGCAGGCCACCGAACAGCACCACCGACATCGCCCACGATTGCAGGTTCTCGTTGTCGGTGCTCCAGACGCCCTTGTTGAAGCGCTTGAGGCGCTCGGCTTCGAGCTCCCAGCCCGAACGCAGGCTGCCGATCACGGTGCGCGGCCAGAAGGCCCAGAACGACTCGCCAAAGCGCGAGGTGGCCGGGTCTTCGGGGGTGGCCACGTTCTTGTGGTGACCACGGTTGTGCTCGACGTAGAAGTGACCGTAGAAAGTGGGCGCCAGCGAGATGCGAGCCAACCAACGATCGAGCTTGTCCTTCTTGTGGCCCAACTCATGCGAGGTGTTGATGGCGATGCCGTTGATCACGCCCACGCTGATGGCCAGGCCGACCATGTCGTACCAGGGCATGTCGATCAGGGCGATCATGGCCGCGCCACCGATGGTCACGGCGATCTGGATGGGCACGAAGGCGTACAGCACCCAGCTGTAGTAGCGGTCGTTCTCGAGCGCCTGCAGGGCGCTGTCAGGGGGGTTGGAAGCGTCCTCGCCGAACAGCCAGTCCAGCACCGGCAGCACGGCGTGCACCAGGGCAAAGGCCACCCACAGCAACCAGCTTTGCTGCGTCTGCCAGTAGCCGGCCAGCACGGCGGCGCCGATCAGGGGGATGGCGGGCCCGAGCAGCCAGAGGTAGCGCTTGGGGTCGGACCAGCGCGCAGCCGGCGTGGGAGACAGGGTGGCTTGGGACATCTCGAAAACTCCTTGAGGATGTCGCCAGTGTCTTGATTTGACGCAAAGACGGGAAGCCCGGATCGACCGCAGCACCATCGCGATCCGCCGGCCATCGATCAGGGTCTACCCGAGGTAGAACAAGCCCGATTCAAGCTTGGCTTTTCACAATGGATATCCGGACTTTTGCCGCGATCGGGCACTCGACTTCCGTGGCAAGCTGTGGGCAACATGGACACCCTCAGCCTGATCCTGGACGACATGCACTTCGATGGCGTCGTGTTTGCCTCGTCCGTCAATGCGCCCCCCTGGTCCTGGCACCTCGCCGTCGATGGCCTGGGTTGTGCGCACGTCATCACCCGAGGCCAGGCCTGGCTGATCCGCGACGGGGCCGAGCCCTTGCTGCTGGAAACAGGCGACCTCGTCGTGCTGCCTGGCGGCCTGCCCCACACCATCCAAGACCGCCCGAACACGTCGGCCACCCCACGTGACCTGCTGCCGCTCATGGCCCGGGACCTGGTCGATTCACGCCTGGGTGGTCAGGACACACCGCAGTCGTGTCACCTCATCAGCACGCACGCACGCTTTGACGTCAACATGGCCGCGCCGCTGGTCAAGGCCTTGCCGCCCGTGCTGCACGTGCGCGGCCTGGGCGAGGCACCGCCACCGTGGCTGGCCGTGGGCCTGCAGTTCCTGGCGCTGGAAGTGGCGCATCAGCGCCCGGCGCAGCAAGCCATCCTCAACCGCATGGGCGACATCCTGTTCATGCAGTGCATCCGCGACCACGTCGAGTCGGTGCCCGAAGGCTCTGGCAACTGGCTGTCGGCGCTCAAGGACCGCGCCCTGTCAACGGCGCTGGCGCTCATCCACCGCGAGCCGCAGCGCAACTGGACGGTGCCCGAATTGGCCAAGGAGGCCTGCCTGTCGCGCTCGGCCTTCGCCGACCGCTTCACGCAGACGCTGGGCGAGCCCCCGCTGACCTACCTCACGCGCCACCGCATGCGACTGGCCGCTCGGCAGCTGAGCACCTCGGCGCTGTCGGTGGGCAAGATCGCCGAGCAGGTGGGTTACGCCTCGGAGGCGGCATTCAGCCAGGCCTTCAAACGCGAACACAGCTTGTCACCTTCGGCCTGGCGAGCCCAAAGGATCAGCGAGGGGGCTGCGCACGGCAGCACCGTGATGCCACCCCGGCAGGAAGCAGCCTGAGTCCTGCGTCGCCTGCCCAAGGCACCTGCCTGCTGGATCTTGGCGCCAGGGGCGTGGGTCATCGCGGAGTGGGCGAGAACCGCCCAAACATCAGCGGCGAGCCGAGCCCGTGCCCGAGCCACCCAGCAGGGTCGCGACCTTGCGCTTGGGCTTGATGAAGCGAGACAGGCCACCGCCCGACGATGCGGCAGGGGCGGCGTCCTTCTTGTCCCAAGACGCCAGCTCGGCGCTGGCCGAGGCCTCGTAGGGCTTGTCGAAGAACGGGTCGCGGGACTCGTTGCGGCGCGGGGCCGAGGCACGCGGCGAAGCGCTGACACGCGAGGGCGCAGCGCTGGCGGCGCCCATGTCCGGGCGGTCGTCCGACTCTTCGCGACGGCGATAGCTCGGGCGCTCGCGGTCACGGCGCCCCTCGAGCTCGAAGGGCTCGACGTCGGGCTTCTTCTTGATGAGCTTTTCGATGTCGGCCATCAGACGGGCATCGGCGCCCGTGACCAGCGACACCGCCAGACCGGAAGCACCAGCGCGACCCGTGCGGCCGATGCGGTGCACGTAGTCTTCGGCGTTGAAGGGGATGTCGTAGTTGAACACCGCCGGCAGGGCCGCGATGTCGATGCCGCGCGCGGCCACGTCGGTGGCCACCAGCAGGTCGACGTCACCGCGCTTGAAGGCGTCCAGCGACTTGATGCGCTCGTCCTGCGATTTGTCGCCGTGCAGGGCCGCCGTGCGCAGGCCATCGCGCTCGAAGGTGCGCGCCAGGCGGGCGCAACCGAGCTTGGAGTTGACGAAGACGATGGACTGGGTGATGCCGCGGTCGCGCAGGATCTGGCGGATCACGTGGCGCTTGTCGTCGTCGTCGACCTTGTAGAAACGCTGCTCGACGTTGGTGGCCGTCTGGTTGGGACGGGCCACTTCGACCAGCACCGGGTCTTGCAGGTAGCTCTGCGCCAGCTTCTTGATCTCGGGCGAGAAGGTGGCCGAGAACAGCAGGGTCTGGCGGGTCTTGGGCAGGTAGCTCAGGATGCGCTGCAGGTCGGGCAGGAAGCCGATGTCGAGCATGCGGTCGGCTTCGTCGAGGACCACGTACTCCACCTGCGAGAGGTTGCAGTTCTTGGCCTCGATGTGGTCGATCAGGCGGCCCGGGGTGGCGATCAGCACCTCGACGCCGGCTTTGAGCTCGACCGTCTGCTCTTTCATGTTCATGCCGCCAAACACCACGGCCGAGCGCAGGTTGCACTTGCCGGCGTAGGTCTTGACGTTGTCGGCCACCTGGATGGCCAGCTCGCGCGTGGGCGCCAGCACGATGGCGCGCACCGGGTGACGCGCCGGCGACATGCTGGCGTTCTCGTGCTTCATCATCTTCTGAAGCAGCGGGATGGAGAAAGCAGCGGTTTTGCCCGTGCCCGTCTGGGCGGCACCCATGACGTCGCGCCCGGCCAGCACCAGCGGGATGGCCTTGGCCTGGATCGGCGTCATCGTGGGGTACTTGATGGCGCTGAGGATCTTCTTGTCCAGCGGCAGCGTGTCGAAGCGGGCGGGCGGGGCCTGGTCGGCGGACGCGGACTCGGAGGTCACGGGCGCCGGGTTCACGGTCTCGGAAGTGACGGGCGCAGCGGTGGCGGCTTCGGGCGCGGCCAGGGTGGCCGGCTGGGAGGTTTGTTCGTTCATCGGGGTCGAATTATCCGCCCATTGCTGCTTTTTTGCGCAAACAAATGCGGCCAACGGCCCCTCATTTCACCTTCCCGGAGCCGGAAAACGGCGGAATCGGGGCCATTCGGCCCCCGATCCACCTGTTTCGGCGTGTCGCCCGGACCGCAGGCGGAGGGCTCAGAAGGTGAAGCCCACCTCGGTGCGCAAGCCGCCATGGTCGGCCTCGGCCCGCTCGAGCAGGTGCGCCAGCGGGCCCAGGCCTTGGTAA
This sequence comes from Aquabacterium sp. UBA2148, assembly GCF_002328915.1. Lineage (NCBI taxonomy): Bacteria > Pseudomonadati > Pseudomonadota > Betaproteobacteria > Burkholderiales > Sphaerotilaceae > Aquabacterium > Aquabacterium sp. UBA2148. Next base: position 7,238 of record NZ_DCXA01000227.1, on the reverse strand, counting down.
CGCGACGCAACGCGGTGGGCATAGGTCCACACGCGGGGGATGTCGGCCAGGTACTGCTGCTTGCCGTCCCGGATGGCCAGCCGCGCGAAGATGCCCAGCACCTTGATGTGGCGCTGCAGGCCCATCCACTCGAAGTCGCGCCAGAAATCCCCGAAATCGTCGGGCACGGGCAGGCCGGCCTTGCGCGCCTTTTCCCAGTAGCGCACGGCGTAATCGAGTTGCACGTCCTCATCCCACATCACGTAGGCATCGCGCAGCAGCGAGACCAGGTCGTACGTGACGGGGCCGCGCACGGCGTCCTGGAAGTCGATGACGCCCGGGCGGGCCTGTGCGTCGGCCGGATCGGCCATCAGGTTGCGCGAGTGGTAGTCGCGGTGCACCAGCACCACCGGCTGGGCCAGCACCTGTTCCTTGATCAGACCGAAGGCCCGGCCCAGCACCTCGCGGGCCTTGTCGTCGAGCACCTGCCCGCGCAGCTGGGTGAAGTACCAGTCCGGGAAAAGATCGAGTTCGCGCTGCAGCAAGGCGTCGTCGTAGGCAGGCAGGCCTTGGGCCGACACGGCCTGCAGGCGCACCAGCTCGTCCAGCGCGGCGTTGTAGCGGGCGCGGTTGCCGGCATCCTGCGGCTGCTGGGCGTCGAGGGTGGACAACAGGGTGTGGGCCCCCAGGTCGGACAGCAGCATGAAACCTTGCGCCTCGTCCCACTCCAGGATGCGGGGCACGTTCACGTCGCCCGAGGCCAGCAGGCGGTCGACCGCCACGAAGGGACGGCAGTCCTCGTGGCTGGGCGGCGCGTCCATGATGATGAGGGTGCCATCTGCCGCATCGACGCGGAAGTACCGGCGAAAGCTCGCGTCGGCGCTGGCCGAACGCAGGCTGTCCGCGCGCAGGCCGAGGCTGGCCGGGCGAGACCGCAGCCAAGCGTCAAAGGCCTGCTGGCGGGCAGGATCGGTCCAGGAAATGGGGGCGGCGGCGACTTGGCTCATGCTGCTTGGCTCGTGAAATAATGCGGCGATTCTAGGCAAGGCCGGCTCACCCATCAGGAAGCCGCTGCCGCAGCCCCACTGCGACGCGCCCCGTGATCGTGAGCACCTCCTTGAACCGACGCCCCACGCCCCAGCACCGCCCGATTCGACGCCGCACCGCGGCCACGACGCCCATCTGGCGCCCCGTGGCCCTGGCTGCAGCCTGCCTGGCGGGACCGCTGCATGCGCCCTCGCAGGCTCAAGTGTCCGAGCCCGCACCCATCACCTCGTCGCCAGCCAGCCAGCTGCCGCAGGCACCCAACGCCGTCCCGAGCGCCGACCCGGCCTCGCGCATGAGCTTTTCCCTGCCGTCACCACGGCTGCAGCGGCGCGACGCCAAGGAGCCCCTGTTCTTCGAGGCCGACCAACTGGGTGGCGAAGCCAGCATCCTCACGCGAGCAACCGGCTCGGTTCGGCTGCGCCAGGGCGATCTCGCCATGCGCGCTGATGAGATCACCCACACCCAGGCCGACAACACCGCCAAGGCTCAGGGCAAGGTGCGCATCGTCAGCAAGGGCAACCTGTTCACCGGCCCTGAACTGACGCTGCGCCTGGACACGCTGGAAGGCAACTTCGTGCGGCCCGAGTTCTGGCTCGCGCGCACGCAGGCCGGCGGCGACGCCTTGCTGGTCGAGTTCCTGGGTGAAGACCGCCTGCGCGCCCACCAGACGAGTTACTCCAGCTGCCGCCCCGAAGACATGCCAGATGGCAGCCCGGGCAAGCCCGACTGGGAGCTGCACACCAGCGAGGTCTACCTCGACTTTGCCGCCAGCGAAGGCACCGCCAAGAACGCCGTCATCCGCTTCATGGACGTGCCCATCCTGGCCGCGCCCACGCTGACCTTCCCGCTGGACAACCAGCGCAAGTCCGGCTTGTTGCCGCCGTCGTTCTACTTCGACAGCAACAGCGGCTTCGAGTTCTCGACGCCCTACTACTGGAACATCGCCCCCGAGCAGGACGCCACCATCGCGCCCACCCTGTCGGCCCGGCGCGGCGTCGGGCTCGACCTCGAGTACCGCTACCTGACGACCACCGACACCGGCAAGGTGCACCTGTATGGCCTGCCAAACGACCGCCTCACCGGCGATGGCCGCAGCCTGGTCGACTTCACGCACAAGGGGCGTTTCCGCACCGGCAGCACGCTGGCGCAGAACCAGTACGACATCAAGTGGCTGCGCGCCTCGGACGACGACTACTGGAAGGACTTCTCGCACAACCTGCCTTCGCCCACACCGCGCCTTTTCGACAGCCACGTCAAGTTCGACTCGACGCTGAACGACCGCACCTGGGGCCTGGGCAACAGCCAGACCAACTTCTACGCGGCGGTGCAGTCCTGGCAGACGCTGCGCGACCTCGACCCCGACTCCGACCCGGAACTCAGCCGCATCGAAGCCCCGTACCGGCGCGAGCCACAGCTGGGCTTTCGCAGCCGCAGCAGCTCAGACGCAGGCACGGTGTTCAACCTGCAGGGCGAATTCAACCGCTTTGCCCACACGGACATCACCAAGGTCACCGGCAACCGGGTGAACCTCAACGGCCGCCTGGAGCGCCGCTTCGACCTGCTGGGCATCTCCGTGCTGCCTGCGGTGGCGGTGCGCGGCATCAGCTACGACCTCGATCGCAACAACGCGCTGGCCGCCAGTGGCTCGCGCGCCAGCACCTCGATCGCCGTGCCCACGTTCAGCCTGGACAGCGGCTTTTCGATGGAGCGCGACACGCAACTCTTCGGCCGCGACCTCGTGCAGACGCTGGAGCCGCGCGTGATGTACGTCTACACGCCCTACCGGCGCCAGGACGACTTGCCAAAGTTCGACAGCGCCCCGCGCGACTTCAACCAGTACGCCGTTTTCAACGACAACGGCTTCACCGGTGGCGACCGCATCACCGACGCCAACCAGGTGACGGTGGGCGTGACCTCGCGCCTGATCGACAGCGCCACGGGCGTCGAGGCCTTGCGCCTGGGCATCGCGCAGAAGGTGCTGCTGGCGGACCAGCGCATCAACCCGCAAGGCGAAGGCCCGATCACCCAGAAGCTGTCTGACTTGCTGCTGCTCGCATCCACCTCGGTGATCCCGAACTGGAACCTCGACAGCACCCTGCAGTACGGTGCGCAAGAAAAACGCACCGAACAAGGCACCGTGGGCGTGCGCTACTCGCCCGGCGCCTGGCGCACCGTCAGCGCCACTTACCGCTACACCCGCGAAGCGAGCGAGCAGGTCGAGCTGGGCTGGCAATGGCCCCTGGCAGGCCGCACGCCACCGCTGCAGCAGATGATGACCCAGGCCAGCTCGCCCGACCTCATGCAGGTCAACCCGCGGCGCGCTGGCACCAACGCCTGTGGCGGCGCCTGGTACAGCGTGGGCCGCGTGACCCACAGCATGCGCGACAAGCGCGTCATCAACTCCCTGATCGGCCTTGAATACGACGCCGGCTGCTGGATCGGCCGCGTGGTCGCCGAGCGCGTGGCCCTGGGCCAGAGCAAGGCCAACACCCGCATCATGTTCCAGCTTGAATTGCTGGGCCTGTCGCAGCTGGCGCTGGGCGCCAACCCGCTGCGCGTGCTGCAACAAAATGTCCCTGGCTACCGCTTGCTGCGTGAAGAAGGCCAACCCCTGAACGTGCCAAGCACCCCGACGAGCTCCCAAGATGAATGACCGCAATTTCCCGGGCGCACGCCGCTGGCTGCCGCTGATCTGCCTGAGCCTGCTCGTTGGCGCCGCCACGCCGGGCTGGGCCCAGTTGCGCCGCCCCGACGGCCCCAGCCTGGCGCCGAGCATCCCTGGTGATCGCTCACTGAGCACCGACCTGCAACTCAGTGGGGCGCCGCGCACCAGCGACTACATCGTCGCCGTGGTGAACCAGGAGCCCATCACCCACACCGAGATCGACAAACGGGTGCAGCGCGTCATCGAGAGCGCACCGGCCAACGCCCGCCTGCCCGCCGCCGACGAGCTGCGCCGACAGGTGCTCGACGCCCTGATCGACGAAAAGGTGCAGCTGTCCCACGCGCGCAACCTGGGCATGGGCGTGAGCGAAGCCGAGCTCGACACCGCCATCGAGAACATCGCCGCGCAAAACCAGATGACCATGGCCGAGTTGCGCGAGCGCATGCGCACCGATGGCCTGGACTTCGAGCGCTACCGCGCCAGCCTGAGCGAGCAGATCCTGATCCAGCGCATCCGCGAGCGCGAGGTCACCCCGCGCATCCAGATCAGCGAAGAAGAGGTCACCAGCTTCCTGGCTTCCGACCCGGCGGCTCAAACCGAATCGGCGCTGAACCTCGCGCACGTCCTCATCAAAGTGCCCGAGCAAGCCAGCCCGCAGGAGGTTCAAAAGCTCCAGGCCAAGGCAGAGGACATCCAGCGCAAGGCCGCGGCAGGCGTGAGCTTTTCGCAGCTGGTCAAGCAGTTCTCCGACGACCGCAGCACGCACGACAGCGGTGGCGCCTTCGGCCTTCGCGAAGTCAGCGCCCTGCCCGAGGTCTTCGTCAAGGCCGTGGCCAGCATCAAGGTGGGACAGGTGGCGCCCCTGGTCCGCTCGCGCGCGGGCTTTCACATCATCAAGCTGGTCGAGCGCGAGAACGCCGCACAGGCCAGCTACACCCAGCAGCGCGCTCGCCACATCCTGCTGCGCAGCGCCCCGGGTCAGAACACCCGCGAGCTGGTCAACCGCATGCAGGAGATCCGTCGCCAGATCATGGATGGCCAGGCCAGCTTTGCGCAGCAAGCCCGTCAGCACTCCGAAGACGGCAGCGGTGCCAAGGGTGGCGAGCTGGGCTGGAGCTCGCCAGGCCAGTTCGTGCCCGAGTTCGAAAAAGCCGTGCTCGCGCTGCAACCTGGCCAGATCTC
>NZ_DCXA01000227.1:0-2292 GCF_002328915.1 Aquabacterium sp. UBA2148 | reverse complement strand
GCAACCTGGCCAGATCTCCGAGCCCGTGGTCAGCCGCTATGGCGTGCACCTGATCCAGTTGCTCGAGCGCCGCGAAGTGCAACTCAGCGACGCGCAACGGCGCGAAGCAGCTCGCAGCGTGCTGCGCGAGCGCCGCTTCGAGGCCACCTACGAAGACTGGGCACGCGAGCTGCGCGCCGCCGCTTACGTGGAAATGCGCGATGCGCCCTGATCGCCCCCAGCCGCGTTCGGGCACGCGTCGCCCCGTGGCGGGCGGTGGCGGTCACATCGCGCGCAAGCGCTTCGGTCAGAACTTCCTGGTCGACCATGGCGTGATCGACGAGATCGTGCGCGCCATCGCCCCCAAGCCGGGCGAGGCGCTGGTGGAAATCGGCCCCGGCCTGGGTGCCCTGACCAACCCGGTGGTCGAGCGCAGCGAAAAGCTCACCGTCATCGAGCTCGACCGCGACCTGGCTGCCCGCCTGCGCAAGCGCCCGGAACTCCAGGTCGTTGAGTCGGACGTGCTCAAGGTCGACTTCGCCACCCTGGCGGCCGAGGCAGGCCAGAAGCTGCGCGTCATCGGCAACCTGCCCTACAACATCTCCAGCCCCATCCTCTTTCACCTGCTGCCGGTGGCCGAGCACGTGGTCGACCAGCACTTCATGCTGCAAAAAGAGGTGGTGGACCGCATGGTGGCCCAGCCTGGCTGCAAGGACTACAGCCGCCTGAGCGTGATGCTGCAGTGGCGCTACGACATGGCTTGCGTGGTGGACGTGCCGCCCGAATCGTTCGACCCGCCCCCGAAGGTGGACTCGGCCGTGGTGCGCATGACGCCCTGGGCGCAGCCCGAAGAGGTCGATGTGCAGGTGCTCGAGAAGATGGTGGCCGTGGCGTTCTCGCAGCGCCGCAAGATTTTGCGCCACACGCTGGGCGCCTGGATGGCCGAGCGTGGCCTCGAAGGCGGCTTCGACCTGCAGCGTCGCGCCGAGGAGGTGCCGGTGGCCGACTACATCGCCCTGGCGCGCCGGGCGGCGGCTGGCTGAGCGAATCGGGCGCGGCACGAAGCCGCCAGAGCGGTGACACCGAAGCCGGAGCCGAGCCAGGCCCGGCTGCCCCGTAAACTGCCCGCATGAAGACATACCTCGTCGGCGGCGCCGTGCGCGACCGGCTCCTGGGCCGCCCCCAGGGCGATCGGGACTGGGTGGTGGTGGGCACCACCCCCGAGGCCATGCTGGCCGCAGGCTTTCGCCCTGTGGGCAAGGACTTCCCGGTCTTCCTGCACCCGGACACCGGCGAAGAGCACGCCCTGGCCCGCACCGAGCGCAAAAGCGGTCCGGGTTATCACGGCTTTGACGTGCACGCCTCGCCCGACGTCACCCTCGAAGAAGACCTCACCCGCCGCGACCTGACCATCAACGCCATGGCCGAGGACCACGACGGCACCTTGATCGACCCCTGGGGTGGCCAGCGAGACCTGGGCGCGCGCGTGCTGCGCCACGTCTCGCCGGCTTTTGCCGAAGACCCGGTTCGCATCCTGCGCCTGGCCCGCTTCGCCGCGCGCCTGCCCGAGTTCACCGTCGCGCCCGAGACCCTGGCGCTGATGCGCGGCATGGTGGCCGATGGCGAGGTGGACCACCTCGTGGCCGAACGCGTCTGGCAGGAGCTCGCCCGTGGCCTGATGGAAGATCGCCCCTCGCGCATGTTCGAGGTGCTGCGCGAGTGCGGCGCCCTGGCCCGCCTGCTGCCCGAGGTCGACCGCCTGTGGGGCGTGCCCCAGCGCGCCGAATACCACCCCGAGGTCGACACCGGCGTGCACCTGATGATGGTGCTGGACATGAGCGCCCGACTGGGGGGCTCGCTCAGCGTGCGCTACGCCTGCCTGGGGCACGACCTGGGCAAGGGCACCACGCCCGCCGACGTGCTGCCTCGGCACCTGGACCACGAAGCGCGCAGCGTGGAACTGCTCCAGGCGGTGGGACAGCGCCTGCGCGTGCCCAACGACTGCCGCGAGCTGGCCGACGTGGTGGCGCGCGAGCACGGCAACATCCACCGCAGCGACGACTTGAACGCCGAGGCATTGCTCAGGTTGCTCGAGCGCTGCGACGCCATCCGCAAACCGCAGCGGTTTGACGACGTGCTGCTGGCCTGCGAGTGCGACGCCCGAGGCCGGCTGGGCTGGACCGAGCGCCCCTACCCCCAGGCCGAGCGCCTGCGTCGAGCCCTGCAAGCGGCCCTGTCGGTCGACACCAGCGAGCTGTCGGCTGCGGCGATGGCTCAGGGCAAGCAAGGCAAGGACATCGGCCGCGTCATCCA
>NZ_DCXA01000250.1:16563-19791 GCF_002328915.1 Aquabacterium sp. UBA2148 | reverse complement strand
CCTGCTGGTGGAGTGGCGCATGGCCGGCCAGGGCAGCAGCCAGCTGCGCCAGGGCGGCATCCAGACGGGCCGGGTCATCATCGACAGCCGCCGGGGCGTGATCGGCCAGGCCGGCGTCACCTACGGCACCACGCAGACCGAGTCCAGCGGCAACTCGGTGCAGCAGGTGACGGTGCTCAACGGTGGGCGCGCGCGCCTGTTCTTTGGCAGCTCGCAACCGGTGACGACCTGGCAATGGGCCTGGGGGCCGGGCCAAGGGGGCGGCGGTGGTGGTGGTTGGACGTCGTACGGACCACTTGAAGGCGCGGGCCAAGGCGGCGACGAAATGGCCCAGCGCCACGGCGGGCGCGAGCGAGGTCAGCGGGGCGACGATGGCCAACAGGGACAAAGCGGCTGGAGTGGCCGCAACAGCCCCGTCCAGGTTGTGCCGCAAACCACCTGGATCGACCTGGGCCAGGGCCTGATCGTGACCCCGCGCTGGCCGGGCGGCCGCGCGCCCGTGACGGTCGAGCTCGAAGCGCGCTCCAGCGAGCCGGCCCAGCCTGGCGGTGCCTACTCGGGCCGCGTGGACCCGGACGGCCAGGTCCGCCGCGACGAGGTCAGCAGCACCGTCAGCGTGCCCCTGGGCGAGTGGACGGTGGTGGCGCGCAACGGCGGGCAAAACGCTCGCACGCAATCCGGTACGCTGTCCACCCGGAGCCTGGACGAAAGCCGGTCGGAGCAACTGGAGATCCGGGTCACCGCGCCCTGATCCGTCCACCGATGGCCCTGCACGGGCCTCCCACCCACCCAAGACAAGACCACCATGAGCGAGACCCCCCGCAGCCCCTTCACCCCGGCCGTGCAGGCCTTGATGGACAACGTCAAACGGGCCGGCTTTCCGCCCATCCACACGCAGCCCGTCGAGCAGGCTCGCCAGTCCTACAAGATCGGGGTGGGCGCCACCACCGCGCCGCCGCTGCCCATGGCCCGGGTCGAAGACTTCACCATCCCGGGGCCGGCCGGCGAGCTGCGCGCCCGCCTGTGGGCCCCCAGCACCGAGCCTGAGCTGCCGGTGCTGCTGTACCTGCACGGCGGCGGCTTCGTCATCGGCGGCATCGAAACCTGCGAGTCCATGTGCACCGTGCTGGCGCAGCACTCCGGCGGTGCCGTGTTGGCGATCGACTACCGCCTGGCGCCCGAGCACCGCTTCCCAGCTGGCCTGGACGACAGCTTCGCGGCGCTGCAATGGCTGGTGGCGAACGGCCGCAGCAAGGGACTGGACCCCAGCCGCATCGCCGTGGGCGGCGACAGCGCGGGTGGCACCCTGGCGGCGGTCACGGCCCTGCTGGCACGCGACGCCGGCATCCCCCTGGTGCTGCAGGCCCTGTTCTACCCCTCGGTGCAGCTGGGCATGAAGACGAATTCGCTGCTGACCTACTCGGCCAACACCCTGCTGTCGTGGGACCTGATGCACTGGTTCGAGACGAACGCGCGTGGCGGCGTGCTGCGCGAACGCTGGCACCGCGAGCCCCTGCACGCCCCGGCGCACGCGGGTGTGGCCCCAGCCTGGATCGGCCTGGCCGAATGCGACCCGCTGACCGACGAGGGCAAGCTCTACGCGCAAAAGCTGCAGGATGCGGGCGTGCCGGCCGAGCTCACCGTCTGGCCCGGCGTCATCCACGACTTCATCAACCTGGGCCGATTCATCCCCGAAGCGGCCGACGCGCACCGCCAGCTGGCGGCGGCGCTGCAGCGCGCTTACCAGCGCTGATCAGCCTGTGTGATCAGGCCTGGGTGACGCGCCCGGAGGTGCGCGCTGAGGTGCGCCCGGGGTTGCGACACAGGTCGTTGCAAACCCCAGGTGAGCCGGGGCCGGTCGTGGCACGCCCCTTGCAAACTGGGCGTGGCACCATGTCCCACCCTGCTTCGCTGCCCGCTGACGCCCTGCTTGCCGAGCCCGCCCCCCAGGCGGCCCGTGCTGCCACCGTCTGGCGCGACCGCCTGAGCCTGCTGCTCGACGCCACCGGCGAAGGCATCTACGGCGTGGACACCGAAGGGCGCTGCAGCTTCATCAACCCGGCGGCGGCGCGCATGCTCGGCTACACGGCCGACGAGGTGCTGGGCCGCAACATGCACGAGCTCACGCACCACCATCACGCGGATGGCGCGCATTACCCGGTGGACGATTGCCCGATCTTTCGGGCCTTCCGCGCCGGGGTGCCCTGCCGCATCGACAGCGAGGTGCTGTGGCGCCGTGACGGCACGCCCATGGCGGTCGAGTACACCTCCTACCCCATCCTGGACGCGGGCGAGGTGCTGGGCGCGGTGGTCACGTTTGTCGACATTGGCGAGCGCAAGCAGCAAGAGCAACAGCTGCTGCAAGCCCGCGAACAACTCGAGCGCCGCGTGGCCGAACGCACACAGGCCCTCAGCCAGGCCCTGGCCCAGCTGCGCGACCTGCAGGCCCACCTCGAACACGTGCGCGAAGACGAACGCACCCGCATCGCCCGCGAGATCCACGACGAGCTGGGCAGCCTGCTGGTGGGCCTGAAGATGGACGTGAGCTGGCTCGAAAAGCGCGTGGCCGATGAACCGACGCTGCGTTGCAAGTGCCACGGCATGCGCGGCTTGATCGACAACGCGGTGGAAAACGTCGGCCGCATCATCACCGACCTGCGCCCCTCCATCCTCGACCACCAGGGCCTGTGGGCCACGCTGGCCTGGCAGGTGCAGGACTTCATCGACAGCAGCGAGCTGACCTGCCACTGGACGATCGACATCGCGCCCAACCTGCCCGCGCCCGAGGGCGACCAGGCCACGGCCATCTTCCGCATCTTTCAAGAGATGCTCAGCAACGTGGCGCGCCACGCGCGGGCCAGCGATGTGACGATTCGCGTGCGCGCCACGCCGGGTGATTTGACCTTGCTGGTGAAAGACAACGGCAAGGGCGCGCCCCCCAGCGCCTTCGAGCGCGCCGACGCCTTCGGCGTGATGGGCATGCGCGAGCGCGCCGGGCACCACGGCGGCTGGTTGCAGATCACCAGCGAGCCGGGGCAGGGCACCCAGGTGATCTTGAGCATGCCGCTGGAGCGCTCGCGCCAGCAGGAGCGCGCAGCATGAGCACGCCGGGCACCGTGCGCGTGATGATCGTGGACGACCACCGCATCGTGCGCGAGGGGCTGCGCCAGGTGCTGGCCGACTACGAAGGCATCACCGTGGTGGCGGACGCCGCGCACGGCGGCGAGG
>NZ_DCXA01000250.1:15359-16478 GCF_002328915.1 Aquabacterium sp. UBA2148 | reverse complement strand
CGCCGCGCACGGCGGCGAGGCGATGCAGTGGTTGCGAGCCTCGCCAGGCGGGGTCGATGCGGTGCTGCTCGACATCGCCCTGCCGGGGCGCGACGGGCTGGAGGTGCTCAAGCAGATCCAATCGGAGTGCCCGGGGCTACCGGTGCTGATGCTGAGCACCTACCCGGACAACCAGTTCGCGGTGCGGTGCATCCGGGCCGGGGCGGCGGGTTACCTGAACAAGAGCGCCGACCCCGACGACATCGTGGCGGGGTTGCGCAAGGCGGCTGGGGGCGGGCGTTACCTGACTGCTGCGGTGGCTGATTTGTTGGCCAATGCGGTGAGTGAGGTGTCGGCCCAGGCGCCGCATGAGTTGTTGTCACAGCGCCAGAACCAGGTGTTCAGGCTGCTGGCGCAGGGGCAGTCGGTGGGGCAGATTGCTGCTTCGTTGAACTTGTCTTCGAACACGGTGTCGACTTATCGGGCGCGGATCCTGGAGAAGACGGGGACGCGCAACGATGTGGAGTTGGCGTTGTATGCGGTGAGGCAGCAGGTGGTTTTGGCCTGACGCCAAAAAAGGCGCTTGGTCATTCCCAAGGCACCACAGAATACACGGCATGAAAACTCCAATACTCGTGGCATTCACTCTCGCCATTTCCGGGTGCGCATCGCCGTACAAGCCAACCGTTGACGAGCGCAGCGCTGCGCGGATCCGCTTTGTGACGGAACATCCTGCGTCGGTTCAAGGCATTGAGGCCACCCTCGTGAATTTCCACCCCAACAGGTGCAGCCCATCTGCTGCCAGCGGCACCATTGGCTCAGAGTCTCAGGCCATCGCGCTTCTGATTGGAAACCTCTCCTTGGGCACGCCCATATTCGCTGTGATGCAGCCCAAGGGAGCGCTGACAAACTTGGGGATGCCTGGCCAAGTGCCCAGCAAGCAAGATTTGTATACCGAGAAAAACATCCCTGCAAACACGCCATTCTCCTTTTCCATGCGGGCCACCTATCGTTCGGGCTACAACACTCAAACGACATGTGCTCTGGGATTGGAGTTTCTGCCGGTGCCGGGAGCCGACTATGAAGCGGCGTATGTGAAAGTCGGAGATGCTTGCTCGATCAGGTTGTCTCAATTGTCCA
>NZ_DCXA01000250.1:15035-15299 GCF_002328915.1 Aquabacterium sp. UBA2148 | reverse complement strand
CGATCAGGTTGTCTCAATTGTCCAATAACGGGCAAGTTACCCAGGCCAGTCCAGTCACAGCCCAGCGACTCAAAACCTGCGAATGACCTGAGCATCATTCTGCGTTGTGCAGTCGGTCGTGGTGGCGGCCGCTGCGTGCTTCGCGCCGGCACCGCGTGGCCTTGACGTTGGGCGTCTCACACCATCTGGTGCAAAACTCTCTTCCTGAGAACATACCGCTACGCACTGTCGTGTTGTTGCGTCCCATGTGCCGCAGCTCTTGTG
>NZ_DCXA01000250.1:14123-14904 GCF_002328915.1 Aquabacterium sp. UBA2148 | reverse complement strand
CAGCGATTCGACTGGCCCAGATGATGTCCAATGGCTTTGCCGCCTGACTGTCAGGGCGCTGTCGCCCTCCTGTCGTGCCCCTGTCGTGGCGCTCCCCGTCCCCTTGCCCCAATCTCCACCCCGTGATGACAAGGACTCCCTCCCATGAACATTCAGAAATTGCGCCTGCAACGGGGTTGGTCACAGCAGCAACTCGCTGAACTGAGCGGGCTCAGCTCCCGCACGATCCAGCGCATTGAAAACGGGCAACCCGCCAGCGCCGAGTCCCTCAAATCACTGGCGTCGGTCTTCGAGATCGACTTCACCACCCTCACCAGTGAGCCAGACATGAGCGCAACAGCCACAGCCACCGCCACCGCAACAGCCGCCACCCAGGCCCAGCAAGCCGAACAACTCGCCCTCGCGAGGGTTCGCAAAATCCGCGGTTTCTACATCCACCTGGCGCAGTACCTGGTGGTCATCACCGTGCTGGCGGTCATCAACCTGGTGACGCACCCTTCCAAGCTGTGGTTCTTCTGGCCGGCCTTGGGCTGGGGCATTGGCGTTCTGGCGCACGCCGCCGCCACGTTCGAGTTCATCCCCTTCTTCGGCGCCGAGTGGGAGCGCAAACAGGTCGAAAAGCAGCTCGGGCGCCCCTTGTGAGCCATTCCTGAGGCCCCCCCCGCGCTGAGCCCCCAAGCTCGGTGCGCCATGCATTTTCGGACACGAGCCGAGTAAATTCAGACAAACGCCGAGCTCCCGGGCCCGCTCACGCCCCACCGAGGTGCATTTACCGAGCTCC
>NZ_DCXA01000250.1:13720-14048 GCF_002328915.1 Aquabacterium sp. UBA2148 | reverse complement strand
GCTCCGAGCTCGGCGCGCCGAGCAAAAAGCCCCGCGTGCCGAGCTCATCGGGCCACGCGCCGAGCCCAACACCCGGCGCTCCGAGCAAAAAGCTCGGGCCGCCGAGCAAATCACCCGGGTCGCCACCTGAGAAGCTGCGCGCGCCAGCCAAAAGGCTCGTTGCGTCGCGCGAGCTCCCCTTCGGGCAATCCCACCCCCGACTTCGGCGCCCTGCTGTCATCCGCCCGCCGCCGCCGAGGGTGAGAATTTGGCGTGCCGTGCACAAAGTGCGTGGCGCAACCACCATTCACAAACCCAGAGGGATCCCACCATGGCCATCAAGCCTGCA
>NZ_DCXA01000250.1:13125-13599 GCF_002328915.1 Aquabacterium sp. UBA2148 | reverse complement strand
GCCCAAGCCGAGCTCCAGACCTGGAGCCTCACGGCAACGGCCTACGAGGTCACCGACGGCTTCACCGCCCCGGCGTTCGCGGAGGTCGGCAAGACCTTCCGGATCGACTACGTGATCGACATCCAGACGCCGTCTCTCGAAGGCTGGTTTGGGCTGTTTGACGGTGCGGTCAAGTCGTTCACCATCAATGGCGTCACGTCTCTGTCCGATGGGTACGTCGTCAGCCTGGAAGACGGTGGTTTGAACGCCATCAACATTTGGCCCCGCAACCTTCGCAGTGACGGCATCGATTTCATTTCGTTCAACAACTTCGAAGGGACGCCAAGCGCGGACGTTGCCTCGGCCTTGAGGGACTTCGCCGCGTTTGCATCCACCGGCTACACCGACCTGCGGGTGGACTTTGGCGAGAACAGCGTCTGGGCCGCGCCGACGTCGTTCGTGATGACGTCTTCCGTGCCCGAGCCCTCGGCTGCA
>NZ_DCXA01000250.1:0-12943 GCF_002328915.1 Aquabacterium sp. UBA2148 | reverse complement strand
CGGGCTCTCCAACACACCAAACCACTCAGGGAACCCACCATGGCCATCAAGCCCGCAACCGCCTTTGCCGCCGCCGCCCTTGCTTCGCTCGCATTCGCCGCACCCGCCCAAGCCGAGCTCCAGACCTGGCGCCTCACCGCTCAGTCCTACGACGTTCAGGCCGGCTCCACCGCGCCGGCCTTCGCCGAAGTCGGCAAGAGCTTCGCCATCGATTTCGTGTTCGACACCGAGGTGCAGTCTCGGGAGGGCTGGGGAGGCGTGTTTGAAGGGGTGGTCAAATCGTTCACCGTCAACGGCATCACGTCTGAAGCCGTGGGTGACATCCTGGCGGACGGTGCTGGCTTGAACGTTTTCGGCAGCTGGCCCAGCGCCCCCCGCAGCGATGGGCTCACCGGCATCGGCCTCTCCGACCTCAGCGACGTTTTCTACCCAGACGTCGCCTCGGCCCTGAAGGGGTTCGCGACCTCTGTGCCCACCGGCTCGGCCAGCCTGCGATTGAACTTCGTTGATTCGGCGGTTTCGGCCCAGCCGATCTCGTTCGTCATGACGTCCGTGCCCGAGCCCTCGGCTGCATGGCTGCTGCTGGCGGGCCTGCCTTGGCTCGCCATGAACCGCAAGCGCCTCAGCGCAAGCTGAATCAGACCGCGAATCGAGAGCCGGCCAGTCCGGGCTCTCCAACACACCAAACCATTCAGGGCACCCACCATGGCCATCAAGCCTGCATTCGCCGTTGCTGCGGCAGCCGCCACATTCGCACTGCTCGCCTTCGCCGCACCCGCTCAAGCCGAGCTCCAGACCTGGCGAATGACGGCCACGTCCACAGGGGTGAGCGATCAATCGATCGTCCCGTCGGTTTTTGAACTTGGCAAGAGCTTCACCGTCGATTTCGTGTTCGACACCCAGGTGCCGGCTTTGGAAGGCTGGCCTGGCACGTTTGTGGGGGCGATCAAATCGTTCACCACCAACGGCATCACGTCTCAAGCCGTGGGCGACATCCTGGCCACTGGTGAAGGCATCAACGCCTTTGGCACCTGGCCCAGCGCCCCCCGCAGCGATGGACTCACCGACGTCTCCTTCCACAACTTCGACGCGGCTTTCCACCCCGACGTTGCCTCGGCCCTGAAGGAGTTTGCGACCTTCGCCCCCACCAGCTCGACCGGCTTGCAATTGAACTTCGTGGATCTGACCGTTTGGGCCCAGCCGACCTCGTTCGTCATGACGTCGTCCGTGCCCGAGCCCTCGGCCCCCTGGCTGCTGCTGATGGGCCTGCCCCTGCTCGCCCTCAAGCGCAACCGCAGCAACGCCACCGCCTGACCCAAAGCGCGCCCACCCACGCACGAACTCACACATCGCACGCCACCAGCGAGGCGGAAAAAGGGCGGAGGCGCTGAGCGGGCGGGCGCCTGGGTGGCGCAGAGGGGCGCAGCGGCAAGGTGGGCGCGCGCCAGCGCGCTTCGTGATCTGACTGGCCCGAGTTGTTTGAACGCAGCGCCCGCAGGGCGCGAAGTGAGTTCGAGGGCCCCACCTTGCCGTGAGCACCGCATGGGAGTCCTGCCGCAGGCAGGACCGCCACCCTTGAAGCCCGACCGCACAGCGCCGCAGCCCCCGCCTCGCGTTCTCACGACAAAGCGCCAACCCCAGCGCACGACAAAAGAAGCCAACCCTTGTAGTGCCAGCCCTACAAGCAAATCACACCCACCCCGATCCCCAAAACCCAGCCCAATTCCTAAAGTGAGCTCCACCCGCCACAAGCCGGCCAACCAGCCAGCCGCCCGCCCAGGAGCCCACGATGACCCGTCACTTCGACCCCTACGACGCCGATCGCCCCCTTCGCCTGAGCTGCGCCTGCGGCGGTGACCACGCCCCGCAGGATCACGACAGCGCCTCCCGCCAGGACGCCATCGACACCCTCAAGGCCCGCAGCGAAACCGAAGCCTTCGAGTCCTACTCGCGCGACTTCATCGAAGCCAGCCTGGTCAAGGCCCTCTTCCCCCAAGAAGCCACCCGCCGCCGCTTCCTGCGCGCCGTCGGCAAGGGCACCGCCATGTCGGCGATCGCCAGCGTGCTGCCCGTGGCCAGCCTGCAAGCCATGGCCCAAGAGGCCGCCCCGCTTGAGAAGAAAGAACTCAAGATCGGCTTCATCCCCATCACCTGCGCCACCCCGCTGATCATGGCCCACCCCCTGGGCTTTTATAAAAAGCAGGGCCTGGACGTCAGCGTGGTCAAGACCGCCGGCTGGGCGCTCATCCGCGACAAGATGCTCAACAAGGAGTACGACGCCACGCACTTCCTGTCGCCCATGCCGCTGTCGATGAGCATGGGCCTGGGCTCGAATGCGAAGCCCATGCACGTGGCCACCATCCAGAACACCAACGGGCAGGCCATCACACTGGCCAACAAGCACAAGGACAAGCGCGACCCGAAGATGTGGAAGGGCTTCAAGTTCGCCGTGCCCTTCGAGTACTCGATGCACAACTTCCTGCTGCGCTACTACGTGGCCGAAGCGGGCCTGGACCCGGACCGCGACATCCAGATCCGCGTGGTGCCGCCGCCCGAGATGGTGGCCAACCTGCGCGCCGGCAACATCGACGGCTACCTGGGCCCCGACCCCTTCAACCAGCGCGCCGTGTTCGAAGAAATCGGCTTCATCCACCTGCTCACCAAGGAGCTGTGGGACGGCCACCCCTGCTGCGCCTTTGGCACCAGCGCGGAGTTCATCCAGCAGAACCCCAACACCTTCGCGGCGCTGTACCGCGCGGTGCTGACGTCGGCCGCCATGGCCCGCCAGCCCACGAACCGCGAGCTGATCGCCAAGGTCATCTCGCCGCGCGAGTACCTCAACCAGCCCGAGGCCGTGCTGATGCAGGTGCTCACCGGCAAGTACGCCGACGGCCTGGGCAACGTCAAGAACGTGCCCGACCGCGCCGACTTCAACCCCATCCCCTGGCAGTCGATGGCGGTGTGGATGCTCACGCAGATGAAGCGCTGGGGCTACGTCAAGGGCGAGGTCAACTACAAGCAGCTGGCCGAGCAGGTGTTCTTGCTGACCGACGCCAAGAAGCAGATGAAGGCCCTGGGTGAAACGCCGCCCGAAGGCGCCTACCCCGGCTTCAAGGTCATGGGCAAGGCGTTCGACCCGGCCAAGCCCGAGGCCTACATCAACAGCTTTGCCATCAAGCGCACCTGAGGCCCACGCACCATGGCTGTTCAACTTCCCTGGTGGCGGGGCGAGGGCTTTCGGGCCGCGCTGCTGTCGCTGATCCTGCTGGGCGTGATCCTGGGCGTGTGGCACCTGGCCACGCTGCCCAAGGCTGCCACCGGCCCAGCGCTGAGCCCCGAGCAGATCGAGTACCTGAAGCTCATGGGCAAGGACCCGGCTGCGCAAGGCGACTCGGCGGGCAGCAACTTCCCTACCCTGGCGCAGATGGGCCGAGTGATGTGGGAGCACGTCACCGATCCCTTCTACGACAACGGCCCGAATGACAAGGGCATCGGCATCCAGCTGGCTTACTCGCTGGGCCGCGTTGGCTTGGGCTACCTGATCGCCATGCTGATCGCCATCCCGCTGGGCTTTGCCATCGGCATGTCGCCCCTGGTGCACCGCGCGCTCGACCCGTTCATCCAGGTGCTCAAGCCCATCTCGCCGCTGGCCTGGATGCCGCTGGCGCTCTACACCATCAAGGACTCGGCGGCTTCGGGCATCTTCGTGATCTTCATCTGCTCGATCTGGCCGATGCTGATCAACACGGCCTTCGGCGTGGCCAGCGTGCGGCGTGACTGGCTCAACGTGGCGCGCACGCTCGAGGTGTCCAAGTGGCGCACGGCGGTGGAAGTGATTTTGCCCGCAGCGGCGCCCACCATCCTCACCGGCATGCGCATCAGCATGGGCATCGCGTGGCTGGTCATCGTGGCCGCCGAGATGCTGGTGGGTGGCACGGGCGTGGGCTACTTCGTGTGGAACGAGTGGAACAACCTCTCGCTGCCCAACGTGATCTTCGCCATCCTGGTCATCGGCCTGGTGGGCATGGTGCTGGACGCGGCTTTTGCCCGTCTGCAAAAGGCGGTGACCTATGTCGACTGACTTCCTGAAAATCGAAGGCCTGGGCAAGGCCTACCCGGGTGCCAGCGAGCCGGTGTTCGACGGCGTGAACTTCACCATGCGCCGTGGCGAGTTCGTCTGCATCATCGGCCACTCGGGCTGCGGCAAGACCACCATCCTCAACACCCTGGCGGGGCTGGAGCACAGCAGCACGGGCCACGTCTTCATGGACGGCCGCGAGGTGACGGCCCCGGGCCTGGAGCGCGGTGTGGTGTTCCAGGGCCACGCGCTGATGCCCTGGCTGACGGTGCGCCAGAACATCGCCTTCGCGGTGCGCTCGAAGTGGCCGGACCAACGCAAGGCTGAGATCAATGCGCACGTCGAGAAGTACGTGCAGCTGGTGGGCCTGGGCCACGCCATCGACAAGCTGCCATCGCAGTTGTCAGGCGGCATGAAGCAGCGCGTGGGCATCGCGCGGGCCTTTGCCATCGAGCCCAAGATGCTGCTGCTCGACGAGCCCTTTGGCGCACTCGACGCGCTCACGCGCGGCACCATCCAGGACGAGCTGCTGCGCATCTGCTCTGAGACGCAGCAAACGGTGTTCATGATCACGCACGATGTGGACGAGGCCATCTTGCTGGCCGACCGCATCCTGCTCATGAGCAACGGGCCGCGCGCCCGCGTCGCCGAGATCGTGGGCAACACCCTGCCGCGCGACCGCACCCGCGCCGGCCTGCACCACGACCCGCAGTTCTACCCGCTGCGCAACCACCTGGTCGACTTCCTGGTGGCGCGCTCCAAAGACCTGAGCCATGGCCGCGCGCCCGAGCATCCGCCCGAGGTGCGGCCCGGCCTGGTGACCGCTTGAGCCGCTTGCTTGAGGTGCTGATTGCCGAGCTGATTGATGCGCCGACTTGGTCGACATGCGCACCCGCCGAACCCCATGAACCCCTGGATCAGACGAATCAAAAGAACCTGAGGACCCCGAAATGAGCGCCCAACTCACCCCCACCGCCGATGCCCAGCCGGACGCCCCCGTGCTGCGCCCGCCCTTGCCGCCCTTCACCGAAGAGACCGCGCGCCTGAAGGTGCAGATGGCCGAAGACGCCTGGAACTCGAAGGACCCGGCGCGCTGCGCAGCCGCCTACACCGAGGACTCGTGGTGGCGCAACCGCAGCGAGTTCTTCACCGGCCGCGAAGCCATCAAGGCCTTCCTGACGCGCAAGTGGGCCAAGGAGCACCAATACCACTTGAAAAAGCGCCTCTTCGCCTTCGAAGGCAACCGCATCTCGGTGTGCTTCGAGTACGAGTACCACGACGACGCCGGCCAATGGTGGCGCGCCTACGGCAACGAAAACTGGACCTTCGACGAGCGCGGCCTGATGGCCCGCCGCGAGGCCTCGATCAACGACGTGGCGATCAACGAAGCCGATCGCCAATTCAAGTGACCCGCTGAACCCTTACCGACCTCACATCGACATCTCACAGAAAGGACCACACCATGAACCGCGAAGACGTGACCGACCTCATCATCCAAGCCAAGGTCAGCAAGGGCATCAAGTGGGCCGACGTGGCCCCCAAAGTGGGCCTGAGCAAGGAGTGGGTCACCGCCGCCTGCCTGGGCCAGATGACGCTGACCGCCGAGCAGGCCGCCGCCATCGGCGACATCTTCGACCTGCCCGAAGAGGCCCGCCTGTGGCTGCAAGAGGTGCCTTACAAGGGCTCGCTGCCCACCAGCGTGCCCACCGACCCGCTGATCTACCGCTTCTACGAACTCATCAGCGTCTACGGCACCACCTTCAAGGCCCTGATCCACGAAGAGTTCGGCGACGGCATCATGAGCGCCATCGACTTCAAGATGGACCTGCAGCGCGAGGCCAACCCCATGGGTGACCGCGTCAACATCGTCATGTCGGGCAAATTCCTGCCGTACAAGACCTATTGATGGCCCATTGCAGGGCCGGTGCTGCAGCGGCATGCGGCAGGTGGGCTGAGCGACAATGCGCGTCCCCTGTTCGTTCGGAGCCCCTTGCATGTCCCGCCGGTCCTTTGCCCTCCTGCCTGGCCTCTTGAGCTTGAGCGCGGCCCTGCATGCGCAGCAGGTGCCAGCAGAGATGCCAGCCGCCCCCGCGGCCACCGAGGCCACCCAGCCCGCGGCCGCGCCACAGCCCGATCCCCTGGCCTGGGTCGGCCGCATGACCGCCTCGCTGTCTGCCACCTCGGGCAACAGCCGCTCGCGCGCCGCCCAGGCGGACGTCGACGTCTCGCGCAAGAAGGACGGCGGCAAAACCACCCTGACCGCCCTGGTCAGCGAAAGCCAGAGCGGCAAGAAGCAAGACCGCGAGACCACCGCTGGCAAATGGGCGGGCACCGCCCAGCACGACCGAGACATCGACCCCGAGCACTTTGCCTTCGCGCGCATGGGCGTCGAGCACGACCGCGTCATCGAGCTGAAGTTGCGCACCCAGGCCGCCCTTGGTCTGGGGCGCCACCTGATCAACGAGCCCGATCGCACGCTCGACGTGTTCGCCGGTCTGGGGCGCACCGTCAGCCGCTACCGCGAAGAAAAAACCATCGGCGGCGAGACAGACTCGCGCTTTGCCAGCAACAGCCTGCTCATCGGCAACGAGTACACCGCGCAGTTCACGCCCACGGTCTCGTTCAAGCAAAGGCTGGAGGGCTACCTGTCGGTCGACGGCGACCGCAACCACCTCTTCAAGCTCAGCGCCGCGCTCAACGTGGACATGACGCGCACACTGGCCCTGACCATCGCCTTGACCGACACCTACAGCAGCCGCGTGGCCGCCGACCAGCGGCGCAACGACATGGCCCTGACCACCGGCCTGTCGGTCAAGATCGGCCCTTGATCAGGGCGCGCTGACGAGCTCTTCGTCGCGCTCCTTCCAGCGCTCGCGGATCTCGAGCACTTGGGGCAGGATGCCCATGAACAGCTCGACGAGTCGCGGGTCGAAGTGGCGGCCCGCATCCTGGCGCAGCTGCTCGGCCGCGGCTTCCACCGTCCAGGCGCGCTTGTAAGGGCGCGCGGTGGTCAAGGCGTCGAACACGTCGGCCACCGCCACGATGCGCGCGCTCATCGGGATCGCGTCACCTGCCAGGCCACGCGGGTAGCCGCTGCCGTCCCACTTCTCGTGGTGACACCAGGCGATCTCGCGCGCCAGCGCCAGCACCTTGGAGCGGTGCTCACCGATGATGTCGGCGCCGATCTGAGGGTGGGTGCGCATGACCGCCCATTCTTCGGGGCTCAGGGGCCCGGGTTTGAGCAAGATGGCGTCGGGGATGCCGATCTTGCCGATGTCGTGCATGGGCGCGGCGGTCAGCAGCTCTTCGGCGTCGACCTCCGACCAGCCCGCGCTCAAGGCCAGCAGCTGAGCGTAGTGGCTCATGCGGATGACGTGCAGGCCGGTTTCGTTGTCCTTGTACTCGGCCGCGCGACCCAGGCGCTC
Source organism: Aquabacterium sp. UBA2148 (assembly GCF_002328915.1). NCBI lineage: Bacteria > Pseudomonadati > Pseudomonadota > Betaproteobacteria > Burkholderiales > Sphaerotilaceae > Aquabacterium > Aquabacterium sp. UBA2148. Next base: position 5,440 of record NZ_DCXA01000250.1, on the reverse strand, counting down.
GATGATCTGCATGCGGCTTTCACGCAGCTCGTCCATGCGCACCAGCGACAGGTGCGTGCGCACGCGGGCCCGCACGATGGGCGGACTCACGGGTTTGGTGATGTAGTCCACGGCGCCCAGCTCGAAGCCAGCGGCTTCGTCGTCGGTGTCGGCCATGGCGGTCACGAAGATGACCGGGGTGTCTCGCGTGGCTGGGTCGGCTTTGAGCGCGCGGCAGGCGTCGTGGCCCGTCATGACCGGCATCATCACGTCCAGCAAGATCAGGTCGGGCTGCTCGGTCTGGGCCAGCTCGACGGCTTTGGCGCCGTCTTTGGCGAACAGCAGGCGGTAGTCGTTCTGCAGGATCTGGCGCAGCACCTGGAGGTTGGTGGCCTCGTCGTCGGCGATCAACACGGTGGGGCGGCGGCCTGGGGTGGGTTCAGCCATGGTGTCAGGCCTCCTGTGGGGTCAGGGCGTCGAGCCAGGCGCCCAGCTCGCGGGCGGCGGCCTCGAAATCGAAGTCGTCGGCGGCCTGGCGGGCCGCTTGCAGCAGCGTGGGGTTCGGAGCGGCGCGGGCGCGCTCGCACAGCGTCTCGAGCAGCTCGTCGAGGCATTCGCCACGAGAGAAGGCCTGTTGCAGGGTGCGGGCGTCGGCCTGCAAGGCCTGCAGGCTGACTTCGTCCAGCGCTTTGTCCAGCGTCTCAGGGGCGGACGTGCTGTCGTCGGGTGCGGCGGGCTCGGAGCTGGCCTGTGCCCTCAAGGCGGCCACGTGGTTCACCGTGGACAGCAGCGCCTGGCTCAGCGCGCTCCACGCATCGGCCAGCTCGTCGGTGGGCGCGTTGGCTGGCAGGGCCTCGAGCCTGGCTGCGGCCGCGCTCAGGTGCGGCAGGCCCAGGTTGCCGGCCACGCCCTTGATGCGGTGGGCTTCGGCCCGTTGCAGGGCGGGGTCGTCACCACCTGACAAGGTGCCGGCTTGCTGCGCAAAGCGGAACAGCGCGGTCTGCCAGCTCTCGATGTCGCCCCAGCGGCGCACGCCTGCATCGGGGTCGAGCAGGTCACCGGCGGTGTCGATGGCCAGGCCTGCTTGAGCGGCACCCGGCGTAGCACCCGGCGCAGTGTCCATCGAAGTGGTGGCCTGGCTGGTCGAGCCGCAGCCGGTGACCCGGGCGATCTCGTGGCACAGCGCGTCGATTTCAAGCGGCTTGGTGGCGAAGCCGTCCATGCCCGAGGCCTGCGCGGCATGGCGGTCCTCGTCCAGCACGCTGGCGGACAGGGCGATGATGGGGGTGCGCCGCCCACCAAGACGCGCTTCCAGCTCGCGGATGGCGCGGCTGGCGCTCAGGCCATCCATCACGGGCATCTGAACGTCCATGAGCACGATGTCGAACGCCTGCTCGGTGAACAGCGCCAGCGCCTGCTGGCCATCGTGCGCGGTCGTGACCTGGTGGCCGTCGCGGCCCATCACCAGGCACAGCAGTTCGGTGTTCTGAGGCACGTCATCGACCACGAGCATGCGCAGGGGGGGCAGCCGCACGGCGCCGCGTGAGCCCGATGGGGCCGATGCGCCCGCGTGGTCTGGCGCCTGGCCCATCGGCAGCGGCAGCTCGACATGGAAGGTGCTGCCCACGCCGGGTGTGCTCTCCACCCAGATGCGCCCGCCCATCAGCTCGGTGAGCTGCTTGGCGATGGTGGTGCCCAGGCCGGTGCCGCCAAAGCGCCGGCTCATCGAGGCATCTGCCTGGGTGAAGGCTTCGAAGATCGAGGCCAGCCTGTCGGGGGCGATGCCGATGCCGGTGTCGCGCACCTGGAAGTGCACGCGATCGCCGTCGCGGGCGCAGCTCAGCGCCACCTCACCGGCTTCGGTGAACTTGATGGCGTTGCCCAGCAGGTTGAGCAGGATCTGGCGCAAACGGTGCGGGTCGCCCACCACCGTGTCGCCCACCTCGGGTGGCACCTGGCCATGCAGGCGCAGCGATTTGCGCGAGGCCTGGATGGACTGCTCCGCACAGAGCTGGCCCACCAGCTCGGGCAGCGAGAAGGGCAAGGATTCCAGCTCCAGCGCGCCCCGATCGAGCTTGGAGCTGTCCAGGATGTCGTTGAGCAGGTGCAGCAGGCTGCGCGCCGATTTGCGCACCGTCTCCAGGTGCTTGCGTTGGGTGGCTTGCAGCTCGCCATCGAGCACGAAGTCGGTGAAGCCCAGGATGGCGTTCATCGGTGTGCGGATCTCGTGGCTCATGTTGGCCAGGAAGTTGGTGCGGGCTTGCGCGGCTGCTTCGGCCTTTTCCTTGGCGCGCACCAGCTCTTCTTCCATCATGCGCCGCTCGGTGATGTCCAGCAGCACGCCATCGATCCACTTCACGCTGTTGTCGGCCGCGCGCGCGATGCTGCCGTTGCCCCAGATCCAGCGCAGCTCACCGCGCTTGGTGCGCAGCTGGAACTCCAGCACGAACGGGGTTTCTGCGTCGGCCGCCTGCTTGACGATGATGCCGATGCGCTTGACGTCCTCGGGCGAAACCAGGCTGGCAAAGCTCACCTCAGGGGGCGAGCCCATGAAGGCCGCCGTGGGCCAGCCCGTGATGCGCTCGGCCGCATCGCTGATGTAGACCATGGGCCAGCCTGGCTCCATGCGGCAGCGGTACGAGATGCCGGGGATGTTGGAGATCAGCGAGCGGAACTGGGCCTCGCGGTCGCGCAGCTCCATCTCCATGTGCTTGCGCTCGCTGATGTCGCTGACGAAGGCCACGTACAGGCGCTCTTGCAGCGAGGCCATGCGCCCCATCATCAGTCGGATCGGCACGCGTCGGCCATCGGCGCGGTAGCAGTGGCTCTCCAGCTCGATGCCCATGGCCCGCGAGACCTCGTCCAGGAAGCGGTCGAAGGAGTCGATGGCCATCGACTTGTAGGGCTCGACCATGATGCGCGTCACGCTGTGGCCCATGATCTCGCCCACCGGCACACCGAAGATGCGCTCGGCCGCTGGGTTGAACTTGTGCACCGTGCCCTGCTCATCGAAGACGATGATGGCGTCCATGCTGGTGTCGGTGATGGCGCGCAGGCGCTCTTCCTTGGACTCCATGCGCGCGAGCAGCTGTCGGTAGCGAGCCAGGCCCACGGCGGCGCCCACCAGCACGCTGGCCACCACGGTGACCAGGGTGATGCCCAGCGACAGCGGGATGCTGTTGGGCGTGCTGGTGTTGACGCTCAGCGTGGCCGTGCCCACAAAACGCGCGGCGGCCATGCCCGTGTAGTGCATGCCAGAAATGGCCATGCCCATGACACCCCCCGCAGCCCAGGTCAGGCGCCAGCCGTCGTACCGGGGCAGGCGAACGGCCAGGCCGTGGCGCACCCACAGCGCCAGCACCGCCAGTGCCACGGCCACCACGATCGACAGCGCGAACCCCCAGGGGTCGTAGCGCAAGGCGGCCGACATCTGCATGGCGGCCATGCCTGTGTAGTGCATGGCCCCGATGCCCGCGCCGACCAGCACCCCGGCGATGACGCGTTCGCGGGTGCTCACGTGCTCGTTCGACAGCAGCTTGAGCGCCACCCACGAAGCGGCCACGCTGGGCAGCACCGAGGCGGTGGTCAGGTCGGAGTCGTAGGTGACGGTGGTGCACAACTGGTAGGCCAGCATGCCGATGAAGTGCATGCCCCAGACCCCGCAGCCCAGCGCCAGGCTGCCCGCCAGCAGGGTCACCGAGCGCAGTCGCGACTGTGTGAGCACGCGCGCCTGCTCGGTGGCGTGCAAGGCCATGGTCGAGGCGAAGATGGCCAGGCACACCGACAGCACGACCAGCATCGGGTCGTAGGTGCCATACGGCAGCAGGCTGGGCGCATCGACGCCCGGGAGCAGGAAAAATCGGTCCATGAGGCCACCATGGGTTGGGTGGCCCACTGTGCCGCGCGACGCCCTCGCCCGTTTGGCCGAACAAAGCGCCCACCGTGTGGCATTTCACGCTTTGTTGTGCAAGCCGCGCCTTCAGCGCGGAGGGTGGCTCAAGGCGCGCTTCGCGGCCACAGCACCCACATGGCCAGCGGCTGTTTGGTGCGCCCGGCCTGGGCCAGCGCCTCGTCGCCCCAGCCCCAGAAGAAGTCGGCCCGCACCGCGCCCAGGATGGCGCCGCCCGTGTCCTGGGCCATGGCCAGGCGGCGCAGCGGCGAGGCGGGCGGCATGCCGCCGGCCACCCAGGTCTGCGGCATCGTGCTGTCGAGCCAGACCGGGGTGCCCAGGGGCACGCTGTCGCGGTCGACGGCGATGGAGCGGCCGGGTGTCAGGGGCACACCTTGGGCTCCGTTGGGCCCGGATGAGGGGGCGGTCAAGGGTTCTTCGCGGAAGAAGACGACGCGCGGGTTGGCCGCCATCATCTCGCCCACCCGCGCGGGGTTGGCCTGGGCCCAGTTGCGGATGGCCGGCCAGGAGGCCTGCTCCAGCGTGAAGGCGCCCTGGTCCACCAGCCAGCGCGCCACCGACTGGTAGGGTTGGTCGTTGTGGCCGGCAAAGGCCAGGCGCACGACCTTGGGGTTGCCCTGCGGGCTGAGCTCGTCGAGCAGGCGCACGCGGCCCGAGCCCTGCACCTGGATGAGCAGCACGTCCAGCGGGTCGGCCAGCCAGACCACCTCGCGCCCGGCGATGGCGGCGCGCCCTTCCGGGGTCGATTCGAGCTCGGCGCGGCTGAAAAAGGGCTTGCGCTGGCCCAGGCCAGCTGGCGGGCGGTGCAGCGGCCAGGCAAAGCGCGCGTCGGGTGTGCGGCGGCCTTCCAGCAGGGGCTCGAAGTAGCCGGTCAGCAGCCCGCTGGCCTGGCCCTCCAGCGAGGTCACGCGCCAGGGCTGCAGCTGGGTCTCGACCCACTGACGCACGAAGTCGTCGCCCACGCGCTGGCCCCAGTCCGGGCCCAGGCGGCGGGCCTCGTCACACAGTGCCTGCCAGCCCGCAGCGGGTTTGACGCAGCCCTTGACCAGGGCAGGCCACCACTCACCCAGTCGGTCGGCCTGCCAGCCGGGCATGTCGCTCCAGGCGGCCTGCACCCAGCGGGCCTTGGCGCGCAGCAGGCTGGGGCCTTCGGGCACGGGTGCCCCCTGCGAGTAGCCAGGCACCTGCGTGATGGGTGCCGCGCCACCGCTGCGGGTAGGCACGAGGCTGCCGCAGGCGCTGAGGCTTCCTACAATGGCCAGGGACAGGGTCAACCGGACCCACAACTTTCTTCTCGACGGGAACACGCAAGGCATGGGACTGATTGTGCTGGAAGCCGCGCTCGCGCTGGCGGTGCTGGTCTTCCTGATCTGGTGGACGATGTTTTCCGGGCGCCGTGGTGGCGAGTGGCACGACGGCGGGCTGGACTCGACGCTGGGCGAAACCCCGCCCCAGGCGGCACCCGACGCGCAGGCGAAGCAGGGCGAGTCGCTTCAGCCCCCCGAGCGCGGTGGCACCAGGAAGGACATCGGCTGACGCAACACGCGCCGG